>CABUAL010000263.1 GCA_902489515.1 uncultured Collinsella sp.
CTGGGTATTACCCCCAACTCCGATGGCACCGTCGTTCGCGCGCGCTTGACGGTGTCCTCGCCATCGATGTTGAGGACCAAAATCGGCATACGGTTGTCCTGGCACAGTGCCGTAGCCGTGGAATCCATAACCTGCAGACCGCGGACGAGAACCTCGTGATAGGTAATCTTGTCAAAACGGACGGCATCAGCGCACTTGACGGGATCCTTATCGTAGATGCCGTCAACCTTGGTGGCTTTAATCAGAATCTCGGCGCCGATCTCGCACGCACGAAGAGCCGCGGCGGTGTCGGTCGTAAAGTACGGATTGCCCGAACCGGCGGCAAAAATAACGACGTTGCCCTTGGAAAGGTGGTTGATGGCGCGACGGCGAATATAGGGCTCGCAGATCTCGTTCATCTGGATAGCGCTCATCACGCGGCAGGGAACATCGTTATGCTCGAAGGCATCCTGCAGGGCGAGCGCGTTCATAACGGTTGCCAGCATGCCCATGTAGTCGGCCTGTGCACGCTCCATGCCACCGGCAGCGCCTGCCATGCCGCGGAAAATATTGCCGCCGCCGACAACGACGCCGACCTCATGGCCAACGGCGAGCAGCTCCTTGACCTGCTTAGCAAGATGGTCGGTAACCTTGGGGTCGATGCCATATTGGCCGTCGCCCATCAGCGCTTCGCCGGAAAGCTTAAGAAGCACGCGTTTATATCGGATGTCGGACAAAGCGATCCTCCTTTAGATTGAACTCTCAACATTCTATCAAAGGCTCTAAGAAGAGCCATGAAAAAGCAGGCTGTGAGTAAAACCCACAGCCTGCTCATTACCAGCTACAAGAGCTTATTTACTCGCCACGGACCAGACGGTCAAAGGCAACGACGGTAATGGTGTCGCCGAGCTCCTTGGAGACCTGCTCAGCGTACTTCTTGATGGTGAGGGAGCTGTCCTTGATGAACTCCTGCTCGGTGAGCACGGACTGCTTGTAGAACTTCTCCAGACGGCCGACAGCCATCTTCTCCTGGATAGCCTCGGGCTTACCGGACTCGGCAGCCTGAGCCATGTAGATCTGCTTCTCGTGCTCGACGGTCTCGGCCGGAACCTGATCGCGGGTAGCGCAGATCGGGGCGACGGCGGCAACCTGAAGGGCAACGTCGTGAGCGAAGGTCTTGAAGGATTCAGCCTGAGCGGTCTCAGCCTTCTCGAAGGCGAACTCGACGAGGACGCCGATCTTACCACCCATGTGGATGTAAGAAGCGAGCGCGCCGTTCTCAGCCTTGCGGGCAGCGAAGCGGGAGATCTTCATGTTCTCGCCCATAATGTGAATCATCTCGGTGAGCTCGGAGGAAACGGTCTCCTCGCCCATCGGCTTCTCGAGCAGAGCGTCGACGTCAGCAGGCTCGGTGGTAGCGACAACCTCAGCGACCTTGGAAGCAAAGCCGGTGAACTTGGCGTTAGAGCCAACGAAGTCGGTCTCGCAGGAGAGCTCGAGCAGAGCGCCGGTCTTGCCATCCTCGGAGACGAACGCGGCGACAGCGCCCTCGTTGGTCTCACGGCCAGCCTTCTTGGCAGCCTTGGCAAGGCCGTTCTTACGCAGAACGTCGACAGCGGCGTCCATGTCGCCGTCAGCCTCGACGAGAGCCTTCTTGCACTCCATCATCGGGGAGTCGGTCATCTCGCGGAGCTGCTTGACCATAGCGGCGGTAATCTGGGCCATTGTGGTTCCTTTCAAAGAGATGAAAAAGAATTAACTAAGACTGATTTACTCGGCCTTGGGCTCAGCGGCCATCTCGGCCTCGGAGACCTGCTCCTTGCCGGAGCCAGCGAGGCAGGCGTCAGCCATGAGCTCGCACATAAGGGTAACAGCGGAGATAGCGTCATCGTTGCAGGGGATGCCGTACTCGACCTCGTCGGGATCGGAGTTGGTGTCGATCAGGGCGACGACGGGGATGTTCAGGCGCTGGGCCTCCTTGATGGCGTTCTCCTCGCGCTTGGTGTCGATGACGAAGAGAGCCTGGGGCAGACCCTTCATGTCGCGGGCGCCACCGAGGTTGGTCTGGAGCTTAGTGAGCTCCTTGCCGAGAACAGCCTGCTCCTTCTTGGGCAGAACAGCCATGCGGCCGTCCTCGACCATGGCCTCGAGCTCCTCCATGCGGTTGATGCGGGAGCGGATGGTGACGAAGTTGGTCAGCATACCGCCGAGCCAACGCTGGTTGATGTAAGGCATGTTGGCGCGCTCAGCAGCGTTCTTGACGGCCTCCTGAGCCTGCTTCTTGGTGCCGACGAACAGCACGTTGCCACCCTTGGCGACGTTCTTGACGAAGGTGTAGGCCTGGTCGGCGTCGAGGATGGTCTGCTTGAGGTCGAGGATGTAGATGCCGTTGCGCTCACCGAAGATGAACGGCTTCATCTTGGGGTTCCAGCGACGGGTCTGGTGACCGAAGTGGCAGCCGGCCTCGAGCAGGGTGCGGATATTAATCTTGGTAGCCATGTTAAACCTCCTGTGGTTTGCCTCCGCGCGGGGAACATGTTTTTATCACGCACGCGCGGCTACTTCATACCGTGGTGCCCGGGCTTTGGTAGCACATGTCCG
>CABUAL010000264.1 GCA_902489515.1 uncultured Collinsella sp.
GTTCGCCTGGGCAGGGTAGTACCCGCGGCGGCGCGAATCTCATCGGGTGAAAAGCCTCCCTTCGACTCCTCACCACTCACATTGACCTCAATGAGCACACGCTGGGGGCCGACGAGCTCGCCTGCCTCAATCTTGCGAACAGCACGGCTCGAGATCGCCTGCGCCAGATGCAGCGAACCCACCGAGTGAATCAGCTCGGCTGAGCCCAGCACCGCATTGATCTTATTGGTCTGCAGGTTGCCGATCATATCGAAGCGCACCTCGGGCAGCTCCGGATGCTCCGCCAGACCCGTGAGCTTGCGAACCAGCTCCTGCGGGCGGTTCTCGGCAAAATGGCGATACCCCGCCTGGATGGCGGCAACGGTCTCATCGACACCAACGGTCTTGGACACGGCAATGAGGCTCGCGGCGTCGTGGGGACGGCCCGCGCGATCGAGCGCCGCATAAAAACGTTCCAGAATCTGCTCGCGGCGAGCGCGCATCAAGTCCAAATAGTTATCCATTGCCAATCGCCTCCGCTGACAGCCAAACAAGTAGTCCCATGCTAACGCAAGAGCGCGGCCCCGCATGTGCAAGGCCGCGCTCACTTAGGTATTTACAATCTTTCGACGAACGGGGTTACTTACTCCTCGTCGTCCTCGCCATCGTCCTCATCCTCAAGATGATCGAGCAGGTAGCGAAGACCCTCGCTGACCTCGTTAACGGGCACCTTGGCAACGTAGCGTGCATCGACGGCGGGCCTCATGATAACACCCTCGCCCGAAGGCACGCGCATGCTCTCGAGCTCATCCTCATCAGTGCAGGCGATATCACCGGCAGTCATACGCTGTCCGGTCAACAGGAAGGTCAGACGGCAGGCGGCATCGATGGAAATCGAGGCGATGCGATCGAGATAGCGCGATACCATGATGGCGCGGCGCAGGTCGTCATAGTTGCTGTCGTCGTCCATAAAATCGCCCGTGTCCATGCGGTTAAAGGTGCGGAAGAACTTCTCGTAGGCGGCGTGCACTGGCTCGTCCTCGACGGCCAAGTTGCAGATGATGGACATGTCGTTGGTGACGAGCGCAGAAAGCGAAGAGCCCAGCACCTGGTAGACGGCCTCAGCCTCGGCCTCGACCGTGCCGACAAGCTCCTTGGGCAGCGAGATGTCGGCCTTGATCATATGACGCGTGGCGCGGCAAATCTGGCGAACCTTATCGGTCATGCGCTGCAGGTTAAAGTCGACGTAGATGATCGTCTGCAGCAAGCGGAAGTCGGAGGCGACCGGTGACTGCGTGGCAATCAGGTTGTAGCAGACGGCCTCCAGGTTGGCGCAGCGTGCGTCAATCGAAAGCGTGCGCTTCTTGGTCTTGGTGGCGAGCTTGCGGTCGTCGGTCACATAGGCCTTCACGGCATCGTGGAGGGCCAGATCGACGGCCTCGTAGATGCTCAGCATCTCGTGACGGGCCTCGATGAGCTGACGGGAAAACAGTTTGCGCATGGTTCACTCCAATCAGTTGGGTGCGGTCATGCCGCCCGCACAGTGAATACGCACCGGACCAGATCCGATCGGCTTGGGACTAGTCGCACCGATCAGCCAAAGCGGCCGGTGATATAGTCTTCCGTCCGCGAGTCCACCGGGCTGGTGAAGATCGCGTCGGTTTGACCATACTCGATGAGCGTGGCGGGCTCGCCGGCAACTTCCTGCAAGAAGAATGCGGTGTAGTCGCTAATGCGAGCTGCCTGCTGCATTGAATGCGTGACGATGATGATCGTCATCTCGGGCGCCAGCTCGGCCATCAGATCCTCGACCTTAGAGACGGACGTGGGGTCGATGGCGGAGCAGGGCTCGTCCATCAGAAGGACATCGGGTTGCACCGCAAGCACGCGCGCGATGCACAGACGCTGCTGCTGACCGCCCGAGAGCGCCAAACCATCCTTGTTGAGCTGATTGGATACCTCTTTCCAGAGGTTGGCGCGCTTGAGCGATTCTTCCACGATGTCATCGAGGTCACTTTTGCTAGTCACGCCCTGCAGACGAGGGCCAAAGGCGACATTCTCGTAGATGGATTTGGGAAACGGATTGGGCTGCTGAAAGATCATGCCCACGCGGCGACGGAGGTCGACCGGGTCGACACCCTCGGCATAGATATCGTTGCCGTCGAGCGTCATGGTGCCCTCGACGCGCGTACCCTCGATCAGGTCATTCATGCGGTTGATGCAGCGCAAAAACGTCGACTTGCCGCAGCCCGAAGGGCCAATGAAGGAGGTGATGGCGTTTTTGGCGATGTTGAGGTCAAGCCCCGTCAGCGCATGAAAGTCACCGTACCAAAAGTTGAAATCCTTGGCCGTAATGGCCGCTTGCTCCAACGCGGGAGCGGACTGATAAACGGACATGGGACTCCTTAACTAGCGACGCTTACGCGACAGGAAGCGCGCAAACAGGTTGAAGGCCAAAATGATCACCATCAGCAAGAGCGCGGTGCCGTAGGCTGCGTTCATGTTGATGCCGTCGTTGGCAAGCAGGTACAGGTGAACGGTCATGGGGCGGCCGGAATCGAGCGGCGAAATAGGCAGGTTGATGGCCTGGCCCATGGTG
>CABUAL010000265.1 GCA_902489515.1 uncultured Collinsella sp.
CGTCGCCTCTCCGGGTTCCCGCAGGTGGGCCCGCCTGTTTCTAATCAACTGCGGATTTAGGAGCAGACATGCAGAACGAGAAATGCAGCAATAAAACCTTACGCGTATGCGGAGCCGGCGGCGTGAGGAAGAACAAGGGCAAATGGCAGGCTGTCGTGACGGTGGCCGACGAGATGACCGGGAAGAAGGTCCAGAGGACCAGGAACACCCGCGTGCCCTGCCTGAAGCAGAGCGCGCGGGGAAAGGCGGCGGCGATGCGCGTCCTCGCGGAATTCAGGTCGGAGGTCGAGCTGGAACTCGCCGAGGCCGAGGAGGCGAGGGCCGCTATCGGCGCCGGGCTTCCCGCCGAACAGCGGGATGACTACGCCGCGCTGCCGCTTTCCGAGGCGCTCGAGAAGTTCATCGACTTCTGCCTGGAGATGAACAGGATCACCCCGACGACCCGCGACGACTACCACTACAGCGCCCTGCACATCGAGCGAGACGAGCTGGGTCTGGTCCCCGTGAACGAGGTGACGACCGACGACGTCAACGCTAGGTTTACAAGTCAAGCAAGTTAATAATCTATGTGGTCAATATAATACCGTTGAACCCGCATATCGATACCGCTCAGCCATTCGCCTCGCCCCCGTCGCACGCATCTTCATTCGGTCTGTCATTATTAATCTAACGATGCTTTGAGAAATGTAGGTGCTTCTAAATGTACTGTCGACTTCTTCTCAAACTAATCCTAAGAGACAGGGCCGTATGGATCTCTACGCTCGTTCTCGCTGCAGCCTTCTCCATCCCCATTGCGTTCAATTCACCCATCTACGGGCCCTTCTTTATGAAGCAGGGCATGCAGGGCTTTGTCGACGCATTCAATACGCGCGCACCCCAAGCCAACGGCATAGACCTATCGCCAGAGCAGCAAGTCGACGCGGAGCTTGCAAGATACGCGAACGCCGCCCTCGCCGCTCAAACCGACGCCGCCTTTCTCGATTCTGCCGAGAGCTACTACGCGCTCATGGACGAAGGCTTCCAATCCGGTTCCATCGTGGGAGACCAAGAGACCAATGACGCGGCGCTCGCATATTGCCGTGCCCTGAGCAGCTCCGGCATCACGGATATCCCGGCCTCCGCAAACGACCTGCCATTCCTTTCCTTCCTGCCTTACGCCATTGCCACGGCGCCGTCTTTCCTTCCCTTCATCCCCTTCCTTCTCTCGTCGATACTCGTGCTCGGCGCCACAAGGCCCGGGACCCTGGCGGCAAAGGCGCCCGTGCCCAAATTCCGGCGCCTTATCCAGATCGTGTTTTCGATAATCGCCGCGGGGACCGCGATGCTCCTCGCCGGCCTTGCACCCGGGGGCATTTACGCCTTGGCCCTAAACGGCTTCGGGCAAATTGGGTACCCGATCGCCTTCTTCCATGACGGCGCGCTTACCACCACGACTGCGGGAAACGTCTTCACAGCCCTGCTTATCGCGCTTCTTGCGGGCGGAACCTTGATATCCGTTTGTTCCGTCGTCCTATCGACCGCAACGAGGCGCGTCCTCGCAGGCCCCCTTACCTCCGCGCTGCTTGTCGCGGCCCCGGTATTCCCGGTACTGTCCGATTCGGCACTGGAGCATAACGCCGCGCTCAATCTCCTGCCGCTGGCCATATTCTCGCCTATCGAGGCAACGGGTTACGTAGGATGCTTCCCAACAGAATTCATTGGCTCCGGTTCAAGCGGTGCATCGATGCTTGCCGTGGCCCTGATATACGTCGCGGTCCTTTTTGCGGTCGGCGCCGTTGCGACACGTTCGCCCAAACAGTCTGGACCCGCGAAAAAGCACCATGGGCTCGAGCTTCTGGACGCGAGCGTGGGATACGGAAGCACGACGATACTTTCAATCGGATCGCTTTTCCTGGGCCCGGGAACGGCGGCGGGCCTCGTTGCTCCCAACGGCTCGGGGAAAACCACCCTTCTTGAAGCGCTGTCGGGCCAATTTCCCACCCGCATCCGCTCGGGAAGCCTGGCGGCAGACGGAATCAGCCAACGCCGATCAGCCGAATTCGCAGAACTCGTCTACCTGAGCTCTTCGGGCAGCGCGGATCTCTATCCCACGCTATCGGCCCTCGAGCACCTTGCTTTCGTTAGGGAGGCGTGGAAATCGGCCGCCGACATCGACTCGCTCTGCAGCTCCCTCGGAATCTCCCCATATCTCGACAAGCCGACCCGTAAACTCTCGACAGGAATGAAGCAGCAGGTAAAGCTTGCCATGGCGATAGCGACCGGTTGCCCGTACCTCATCCTCGATGAACGCTGAACGGCCTCGATCCGGGAAAGCGGAAAACCTCCTGCGACGCGATGCGCAGCGAGGTGGCGCGGGGACGAAGCGTGCTCATTTCAAGCCATCTGCTCGACGACCTGGCAGACCTCACCAACTCGTTCTACTTCATCGAGGCCGGCACGCTCGTGGAAAAGATCAAGTCGTCCTCGCAGACGCTCAAGCAGGAATACCTCGATACATACGAGGGAGGTGAATGACATGA
>CABUAL010000266.1 GCA_902489515.1 uncultured Collinsella sp.
TGAGACCGGTACTGGTGCGCGCGGCCTGCATTCGGCCCTCGAGAACGTCTATGAGTCGCTCGTGGGTGCGCTGTACCTGGATGCCGGCTGGGATGCGGCGGCGGAGTTCATTCACCGTACGCTTAAGCCGCATTTGGCTTCCGAGCGTGCCGAGCATCCTGCGAACCCCAAGTCGTTTTTGCAGGAGTGCGTGCAGGCCGACGGTCACGAGCCCCCAGCGTATAAGCTCGTTGGCTCCGAGGGCCCGGCGCATGCGCCCACCTTTACCGCCGTGGTGTTGATCGATGGTATTCGTCAGGGTCGCGGCTCCGGCTCCTCAAAGAAGGAAGCCGAGGGAGCCGCCGCGCTCGAAGCGCTCGACCGCATGGGTTACACCACCAACGGCGTGATTCTGAACAAGAAGCACGTGTAAGCGAGGAACCGTGTATCTCAAGTCCCTCACGCTCAAAGGGTTCAAGTCGTTTGCCGACCGCGCCCATATGACGTTTGAGCCGGGCCTGACCGTCATCGTCGGTCCCAACGGCTCGGGAAAATCGAACATCTCTGACTCCATCCTGTGGGTTCTGGGCGAGCAGAGCGCCAAGCAGCTGCGCGGCCAGGCCATGGAGGATGTCATCTTCTCGGGCTCGTCGGCTCGCAAGCCGGTGGGTGTCGCCGAGGTCACGCTGGTGCTCGATAACTCGGACCATATGCTGCCCGTCGATTTTGACGAGGTTGCCATCACCCGTCGTATGTATCGCTCGGGCGAAAGCGAGTACCTTATCAACTCGAGTCCGTGCCGCCTGATGGACATTCAGGACATCCTGCACGATTCGGGCCTGGGCAAGGATACGCATTCCATCATCAGCCAGGGCAAGCTCGACGCCATTTTGCAGAGCCGCCCCGAGGAGCGTCGCGCCCTCATCGAGGAGGCCGCCGGCATCTCCAAGCACAAGCGCCGCAAGGAGCGCGCGCTCAAAAAGATTAAGTCGATGGACGAGCACCTGACGCGTGCCCGCGACATCAATAAGGAAATCGCCCGTCAGCTGCGACCGCTGGAGCGTCAGGTCGATCGCGCACGCAAGTACAAAGAGCTGTCCTCTCGCGCGAACGAGCTTACGCAGATGCTGGCCGTCGACGAGCTGCGTTCGCTGCAGTCGCAGTGGAACGATCTGGAGAGCCGCTCCAAGGAAGGTGCCGCCGAGCTGGAGCTTGCGCAGTACCGCATGGGCGAAAAGGAGCGCGAGCTCGAGAAGCTCCAGGTTATGCTCGAGGAAAAAGGCTTGTTTGTGGGCGACCTGGGCGAGCAGCGCCGCCATATGCAAGATGTGGTCGGCCGCATTAACTCCGACATGCGCCTGCTCGAGGAAAAGGGTCACAACATGGTGTCGCGCCTGTCTGATATGCGCGGGCAGATTTCGAGCTCCGAGCATCAGCGTCGTCGCGTGGTCGAGGAGCTTGAGGACGCGCGTGCGCAGCTTGAGGAAGTGACCGGTGCGCATATGCAGGCCCAGGAGGACGTTGACGCCGCTGGTCCTGCCGCCGCTGAGCTCCACGAGCGGCGCGTGGCGCTCGACAATCAGATTTCGCAGCTTACGCGTGAGCATCGCGATGTTCAGCGCGTAGCCGATAACGCCGCGCTCGAGCTCGCCAAGGTGAAGGACTCGCTGAGCAATGCCGAGGTCGAGGACAACATGTATGCCTCGCGCCTGGAGCAGATTGACGAGCAGCTCGAGGAGGTCATGGCCTCGCTCGAGAGCCGTCGTGACCGCGCCGAGGAGCTTGAAGGCGCTCTTGAGGAAGCGCGCCAGGCCCAGGCCGATGCGCGTGAGGCCACCGAGGTCGCCCGTGCAGCCCTGAAGGACTTGCGTAATCGTGAGAGTGAGGCGCGCAACAAGCTGTCCGAGGTGCGCTCGGAGCTTGCCAGCCAAAAGAAACTCGATGCCCGCATGGCCGACAGCTCGCCGCTCGTGAGCCGTCTGGTGGGTGCGCTGGGCGACGATGTCTTGGGTCGTCTGGGCGACGTGCTGGAGGCCCCGCGCGAGCTTGAGGGCCTGGTTGAGCAATTGCTCGCCGGCGATATCGATGCGCTGCTGTTTGATGACGCCGCCACGCTTGAGCGTGCCGGTCGTGCGGCTCTGGACCAAAAGAAGGCCTCGGGCGAGGCATTGCTGGTGGCGCGCGGCGTGAGCGGCTCTACCGCCGCTGAGGGCGCTGCCGGTACCCGCCTGGTTGATCGTCTGTCCGTGCGCGCAGGCTACGGACCCGTCGTCGAGGCGCTGCTCGGCGGCTATTACGTAGTGGACGATCTTTCTGCCGCGCTTTCGGCGCCGGTCGTTGACGGCGTGACTTACGTGACCCCCGATGGCGCCCGCGTCGCCTGCGGCGGCCTGGTGCGTGTGGGCCTCGATGCCGGCGAGGCGTCGGGTGCTCTGGAGCGTAAGCGTCGCATTCGCGAGCTGGAGGGGCTTGAGCCCGATTTGGCCGCTGTGTTTGAGCATGTGTCGGATCAGGTCGTTGAGGCCAACGCTGCC
>CABUAL010000267.1 GCA_902489515.1 uncultured Collinsella sp.
GCGTCATGGCCACCAAGACCATCGAGAACGAGAACCCGCCACAAGGGCATCGTGCACCACGGTGGTGATACCCGGGACATAGGGGCCGTACTGTGCCGGGTCGACCGAATCGGCGTCGTCGCCCGCAGCCTCGACAGCTGCGTCGTAGGCGTCGCGACCCTGGCCGAGCACATACCAGCCGTCGGTGCCGAAGAGCTGGTCGTTGGTGAAGTCGGTCACCGTGCCGCCCAAGGTGGAAACGGCGATGTAGTACACGCAGAACATGATGACCACAAAAATCGGCAGGCCCAGAATACGGTTGGTAACCACGCGGTCGATCTTCTCGGAGGTGCTCATCTTTGCCGGAGCCTTGGTCATGCACTCGTCGATGATGTGGGCAATGACGCCATAGCGCTCACCGGTGATGATGGACTCGGCATCGTCGTCGCAGTCCTGCTCGCACTGGGCGACCAGTTCCTCCACGCGAGCGGCCTTCTCCTTGGTGAGGTTGATGAGTTTGCAGGCGTCCGCGTCGCGCTCAAACAGCTTGACGGCGTAATAGCGGCGCTTGTTGGCGGGAACGCTCGCCGGAAGGTTATTCTCGATATGCGTCAGAACGTCCTCGATGGAGGAATCGAACTTGTGCTCCGGCACCTCGCCCTTGGAAGCAGCGGACTTCTTAACCTGCTCGAAGAGCTCCTTGATGCCCTTGTTCTTAAGAGCCGAGATCATCATGACCGGGCAGCCGAGCTTCTTGGAGAGCTTGTCGGTGTCGATCTTGTCGCCGTTCTTCTCGACCAGGTCGGCCATGTTGAGAGCAACGACCACGGGCAGGCCGGTCTCGATAACCTGAAGCGCCAGGTACAGGTTACGCTCGAGGTTGGTGGCATCGACGACTTGGACGACGACATCGGGCTCGCCGCTCATGAGGTAATCGCGCGAGCATTGCTCCTCGGGGCTGTAGGGGGAAAGCGAGTAGATGCCAGGGAGGTCCGTGATGGTAACGTTCTTGTCGCTTAGGAGCTTGGCTTCCTTTTTCTCAACCGTGACGCCGGGCCAGTTGCCAACGTAGCCGTTGGCGCCGGTGATCAGGTTGAAAAGCGTGGTCTTGCCGCAGTTGGGGTTACCCGCCAGCGCGGCATGGATCTGAGAATCCGCCATTCAATCCTTCTTCCTTGTGTGCCCGCGCTGCTTTCTCCGCGCAGGCTGGATAATGTGCTTCAAAGATGCTGCATTAAGTTAGAAAAACCTAACTTTATCTGCAGATATATGCGCCGCGAGCCCTTACTGGACCTCGACGACGGCAGCCTCCTCCTTGCGGATGGAAAGCTCGTAGCCGCGCACGTTGATCTCGACCGGATCACCGAGCGGTGCAACCTTCACGACCTTGAACGAAGTGCCCTTGATGAGCCCCAGGTCCATAAGGTGACGGCGAAGCGCACCCTCACCGTGAAGCTTGACGATGGTAGAGCTCTCGCCCACCTTAACGTCACCCAACGTCTTCATCCTCTTGTCCCCCTTTCGGTTTTTAAGAAATGCTGCAGACTAACCGACGGTCATGATGTGCATGGCAACCTTGGAATCGATGCCAAAGCGTGCGCCCAGCACCGTGACGATGATATTGGCGCCACTCGAGCTCACCACGTGGATTTCGCTGCCCTCGACAAAGCCGAGGTCCTTGAGGTGGTGCTTCATGTCCTCATTGCCCTTTACACGAGACACGCGCACGGTTTCGCCCGCTTTTACCATCGAAAGCGGCATGGCCGGCATCTGCGGTCCGCAAGACATGAGTGGCTCCTAACGTCAGTTCGTCCTCAACATCGACGCGATAAAAGTTAACCACGTCTATGTTCGCTTTAGTAAACTAGCACGTGGTTAACTTTTTGGAAAGGGTCCCTATTCAGATTTCGAAAAAGTTTCCTATACGAAACAAAAAGGCGCGGCAAAGAGCTGTCCTTTGCCGCGCCCTGTCATGCTTAGAGCGAGAGGTTTCTGATCGACGTAACGCAGGAAGCCTCGTCTACGCCCGAAACGCGAAAGATGATGTCCTCGCCGCACTCGCCGTAGAGAGCCATGAGGCCCATGACATCGCGACCGTCGGTATGGCGGTCGCCGATGCTGACCGACACGTCGCTACGGTGCTTGGCAATGATGTCATAGAGCAGCGCAACCGGGCGGGCGTGTAGTCCCAACGGATCTTTAATCGTCTTTGTAAACTCGACCATGTCCCCTCCCACGACATCACACATTCGGCCGGCAAACCCAGCCACGTGGTAGTTATTGTAGCGTTAGATGTTTATCGAGGGCCCCTCCGGATACCCCGTGGTCAAAAAGTGGCAAATATGAGTACTGTCACAAATTTAGTAGCAGCAAAATCGAGAGCAAATTGCCTAGCTTGAGCGATTCGAAGAGGTTGAAAGCCGTCAAACGCCCTTTAAAGGGAGTTAGATAAATCGATTTGGGGGTGCGGACAGAAAGTTGGACCGTGAAGCGGTCCGGACTGGAGGTTCGCATG
>CABUAL010000268.1 GCA_902489515.1 uncultured Collinsella sp.
TGGCCGGCGCCGGCCCAGGCGGTCTCCCACTCGGTCATGAGCGACGGGTCGGCCATGATGGAAGCCGCGGTGGTCAGATCCTGACCGAGCTTTTGACCGTAGCCAAAGGCGTTGGCAAACTGGACGAGCGAGTTGGCGCCGACCTCGTTGGCCACCTGGCCAAAGACGACGTTGGACGACACGGCGAAGGCCTGCTGCAGGCTGATGGTTCCGTAGCTCTCGTTGGCATAGTTGGTGACCGGCGCGTTGCCAATATCCATGGAGCCGGGCGCCTGGTACGTGCTGGTAAGGCTGGCGGTGCCGGTTTCGAGCGCCGCGGAGAGCGTGACGACCTTAAAGGTCGAGCCCGGGGTGTACAGCGCGTCCATGGCACGGTCGTACATGGAACCGTCCTCGCCGCCGCCCGACTGGAGCAGCGCATCGATGTTGGTGTTGTCGTAGGTGGGCGAGCTCGCGCACGCAAGGACCGCACCGGTGCGCGGATCCATGACCACCACAGCGCCCTTAAAGCCCTTGAGTGCCTGTTCGGCAGCCGTCTGGATGCGCGAGTCGATGGTGAGCTTGGCGGTATTACCCGGCTGGGTCTGCCCCGCGAGCGACGCGATGGCATTGTTCCAGCTGGAGTAATCCTTGGAGCCGGTGAGCGTATCGTTCATGACGCTCTCGATGCCGGCGGTGCCGTATTGCTGGCTCACGTAGCCCACCACGTGCGCGGCCATGTTGCCGTTGGGGTAGGAACGGGCGTAGGTGCCGTCCTCCTGTTGCAGCGACTCGGCTAGTGTCACGCCGTCGGACGTGATGATGGAGCCACGCTGGATGTACTTGGAGCGGGCGATGGTGTGGTTGTTGGTCGGCATGTCCTGGTAGTCCTTCGCCTTGATGACCTGGACATAGGTGAGGTTGCCGATAAGGATGGCGAACAGCGCCGTAAAGGCAAACACGGCACGAGTCAGACGGTTGGCAAGTGCCACGCGGCCGAGCACGCCGGATTCAGGCGTGTCGAGCAGGCGACGGCGCATGCGCGAGCCGACGGAATGGCTGCCGCTGCCGTAGGAAGACGAGGTGGCAAAGCGCGTGCCCGTCGGGGCGGCGGCAGATGCGACCTGATCATCGGTGATGGCGGCCATGGTGCCGGTGCCGGTAAGCTCGGCCTCGCGTCCGGTCGCCTCGTCACCGGCGCGCAGCAGGAGCGCGACGATGATAAAGCTCGCCAGCAGCGAGGAGCCGCCCTGGCTCATAAAGGGCAGGGTGACGCCGGTCAGCGGAATCAGGCGGGTTACGCCGCCAACGATCAAGAAGGCCTGGAAGCTGATGGCGGCCGTAAGGCCCGTGGCGCTAAAGGCAGCGAGGTCGGATTTAGCGCGGGCAGCCGTGGTCAGGCCGCGAACGGCAAAGAGCATAAACAGGATGAGCACGGCGCCGCCGCCCAAAAGGCCCATCTCTTCGCCAATGGCCGAGAAGATAAAGTCGGACTCGACGACAGGGATGTTGTTGGCCATGCCGTTGCCGATGCCAACACCGACCAGGCCGCCATCGGCAAGCGAGAAGAGCGACTGGACGATCTGGTAGCCCTGGCCCTGGGCGTCCTTAAACGGATCGACCCAAACCTGGAAACGCACCTGAACGTGCGATAGGAACTTGTAGGCGCCCACGGCTCCGACGGCTAAGAGCGCAAGGCCGATGACGACATACGAAAAGCGCCCCGTGGCAACGTAGAGCATCAGCAAGAAGATGGTGTAGAACAGCACGGCCGAACCCAGGTCGCGTTCGAAGACGACGACGAGCAGGCACACACCCCACACGGCAAACAGCGGCAGCAGCAGTCGCAGGCGAGGGATCTTAAAGCCCAGAATCTTGCGGTTGGAGATGGAGAGCAGCTCGCGGTTCTCGGCCAGGTAGCCGGCCAGGAACAGGACGATAAAGACCTTGGCGAACTCGCCGGGCTGGATGGTAAAGCCCGCGATGCGAATCCACAGCTTGGAGCCCGAGATCGTGGTGCCGATAAAGATAGGCAGCATCAGCAGAATGATGCCGATGATGCCAAAGGTGTACTTGTAGCGCATGACCACGTCGAGGTTTTTGACCAGTGCGAGCGTTCCCACCATCAGGGCCACCGAGACAAACAGGATGATGAGCTGTGAGATGGCGAGAGCGGGGGCGAGACGCGTCACGAACGTGATGCCGATGCCCGAAAGCACAAAGACAATGGGCAGGATGGCGGGGTCGGCACCGGGCGCCAAGATGCGCACGGCAATGTGGGCCGCGGCAAAGGCGGCAAAGAGGCCGATCGGTACGGCGAGCGTCTCAAAGGAGATGGCAGCGCCCGCGGTGAGGACGTACATCGCATACAGCAGGATGACGGGGAACGCCGAGGCGATGAGCAAGAGCAGCTCGGTGTTGCGGCGACTCATAAGCGGCACTCCCTTTCTAATTCTTATCGGAGGCTTCGGCCTCGGCGGACTGTTCGGCGGCACCAGGGCAATGTCG
>CABUAL010000269.1 GCA_902489515.1 uncultured Collinsella sp.
TCGGTCAGACGCGCCGCCGCTGTTTGTATTTGTGCCGTATAATGACCGTTACCTATGACGCGATACAAAAGAAAGGTGTTTGCCCATGCAGGCACAGAAGGCGGAGGGAACCCGCGACCTTATCGGCGCCGAGATGCGCGCCTGGCAAAAGATGCAGCAGATTGCGGCCGGCGTGTTCGAGCCGTTTGGTTTTAAACCCATCGAGACGCCCGCGATCGAGCAGGTGGACGTGTTTGTCCACGGTATCGGCCAGTCGACCGACGTCGTGCGCAAGGAAATGTTCCGCGTGTTCAGCGGTGCCAACCTGGAGCGCGTCTTTACCGAGGGCACCGACACCAAACTCAAGCCCAAGCAGCGCCTGGCACTTCGCCCCGAGGGCACGGCCGGCGTGGTGCGCGCCGTCGTCGAGAACAATCTGGTGCCCCAGGGCTCCACGCCGTTTAAGGCGTACTACGCCGAGGCCATGTTCCGCGGCGAGCGTCCCCAGAAGGGCCGCCTGCGCCAGTTCCACCAGGTGGGCATCGAGTGGCTCGGCGCTCCCGATCCGGCGGCAGACGCCGAGTGCATCATCATGCTCATGGAGTTCTACAAGCGCCTGGGCTTCGACCTTTCCAAGCTTCGTCTGCTCATCAACTCGATGGGTGACGCCCAGTGCCGTCCGGCTTACCGCGAGCAGGTCAAGCAGTTCATCCTCGATCACGCAGACGAGATGTGCGATGAGTGCCGCGAGCGCGCCGAGCTCAACCCGCTGCGTGCCTTTGACTGCAAGAACGACCACTGCCGCGAGATCATGGCCGACGCCCCGCTGATGGGCGACAACCTGTGCGACGAGTGCCGCGAGCACTACGAGCAGGTCAAGCGCTATCTGGATGCCGCCGGTATCGAGTATGTCGAGGATCCCACCTTGGTGCGCGGCCTGGACTACTACACCCGTACTGTCTTTGAGGTCGAGGCCCCTGGCGCCGGCGTCGGCTCCATCGGCGGCGGCGGCCGCTATGACGGCCTCGACCAGGATGAGCTTGGCGCCTACCTTATCGGCGTCGGCTTCGCCGTCGGTTTTGAGCGCGCCCTGCTGGCCCTGCAGGCCTTTGGCAGCGACCTGGGTGCCGAGGAGGTCCCGTGCGTCTACGTCGCCAATGCCGGCAAGGAGCTGCGTCAGAACGTCTTTACCATTACGCAGCAGCTTCGCGCCGCAGGGATTGTGACCGAGGCCGACTATCAGGGCCGTTCGCTCAAGGCCCAGTTTAAGCAGGCCGATAAGGTAGGCGCCAAGCTCATCCTGGTCCTGGGCGGCGACGAGCTTGCCGCCGGCAAGGTCAAGGTGCGCGACATGCAGAGCCATGACGAGGTTCTCGTCGATCTGGCCAACGTCGTCGAGGCGGTTCGCGAGCGTCTGTAGCGCATGATTTTTGAGCTGCGGACCCGCTAACATGTCCCGCTCGCGACGAGCTATTGTTACGGGGGTGTTTCGCATTTATGCGGAATGCCCTCGCTTGCATATGCCGCCCACCGAGAAATACGACCATTTGGGGCAAAAACCCTTGCAATGCAGAAAATACTTTTGTGTGGTAAAGCGCAATCAGTGTCGAAAGTATTTCTCAAGCGCCTATAATGAATACCGCATGTTACGTGCATAGAAGGAGGAATGGGAGGAAACGTGGCTGAGAACCTAAGCAACCAGTCTGTACCCGAAGCCGCGGCGCGCGTCGCTGCCGTGGTCAACCGCCTCGTTAACCGAATCGGCTCGAATGCCGAGTCCAGGGAGCGTCTCGCCGAGATCGAGATCCCCGAGGAGCTGCGCGATAATCTGGCGCTGTTCCTGCGCCTGGAACGTCGTGTGCTTAGCGAGTATGATCCCGAGATCGCGGACCTGTTCGACAAGATTTTGACAGCCGAGATTGTGGTCAATGCTGGCAACCCCGGTAGCCGCGCTGCCGACGAGTCCGTTGACGAACAGGGCGTGCCCACTGCCGACGAGCCCACCGCCGTGGCGTTTCGCGAAGTCGTCGATTTGATTGACAGCCTGCCGCTTGATAAGCAGCAGGTCATCGTTCGCGCCTTTACGAGCTTCTTCCACTTGGCAAACCTGTCGGAGGAGAACTACCGTGTGGCGCAGCTGCGCGAGCGCGAGGCCGGCGCATCGACCGATACCGAGGTCGATCCCGCCAACGAACTCACCGTCGCCTATCACCAGTTGGTAAACGAGATGGGCGTCGAGGGTGCCAATGAGCTGCTCGGCAAGCTCGAGTTCCACCCTGTCTTTACCGCACATCCCACCGAGGCCCGTCGTAAGGCCGTCGAGGGCAAGATTCGCCGTATCTCCAACCTGCTGGAGGAGCGTCCGCGTTTGGGCGGCTCCGACCTGGTGGAGAACGAGCGCCATATGCTGCAGGAGATCGACGCCCTGGTGCGTACGAGCCCCATCGCGCTCAAGAAGCCCACGCCGGTCGAGGAAGCCGATACCATC
>CABUAL010000270.1 GCA_902489515.1 uncultured Collinsella sp.
CCGTCGAGGGCATCGCCAGATCGGCGAGCGTCACCTTTTCCTTTGCCGTCAGCGGATGCGCGGCCGGCAACAATGCTACCAACTCGTCGTGATAGACCACGCGCTTCTCGAGCCCCGCGGTAAAACCGCGTGCCGTAAAGCAAAAATCAACCACGCCATCGTGCACCCACTGGGCGTTGCGCGTGTAATCGCCCTGCTTAAGGGTAAAGTGTACCCCCGGGTGCAGGGCCCCAAAGTCGCGGATCACGCGCGGCAACACGGTTCGACTCACGTTGGTAAACGTCGCGATGCGAATATCGGTCGACGAAAGCCCCAGCAGCTCCTGGCGCTTGCCCTCGAGCTCGGCCTCGGCAGTCACGATCTGGCGCAGGTACGGCAGATATTGCTTACCGTCGCGCGTAAGCGAAACGCCCTGCTTACCGCGCTCGATAAGCGTGGTACCCAGCTCGCGCTCGAGTGCCTTGACGGCCTGGCTCACCGCACTTTGCGTATAGCCCAGCTCGTCCGCCGCGCCCTTAAGACTGCCGCGATCGACCACCATACAAACAATCTGATACCGCGATGCCATCGCACCTCCACATCAATGCAGCCGTAAAACGTTTTGCCAGGGCTTTTTCTGCCAACATTAGTATTTCTTAATCATACTGAAGATACATTCGCTTTACTACATCCACATCTGGGAGCAGAATCCTTTGTACGAAACCGTTCTGTAACAAAAGGAGTCCCATGGATCGCAAAAAAGCAATCGCGCTCTCATTTTCCGTTCCCGTCGCATGGGGCTTTTCGTACCCTCTCATGAAGATCGGCATGGACAGCATGAACGCCACGAGCATCGTCGCGCTACGCTGCATCATCGCCTTTGTGGTCTGCCTGCTGCTCTTCCACAAGCACGCGTTGCGCATCAACCGCGACCTTATGGTTCGCGCCGCCATCATCGGCGCCATCATGGCAACCGAGCTCACCTGCATGTGCCTGGGCTCCAGCCTCACCTCTGCCTCCACTGCCGGCTTTTTGCAGAGCCTGACGGTCGTGATCGTGCCGTTTGCCAACGCCGCCCTGCTGCGCCGCGCCCCCGAGCGCAAAGTGCTCATCGGCACCGCCATCGTCACCTGCGGCATGTTGCTGCTCTCGGGCACCGACTTCACCAGCCTGAATCCGGGCGCGCTCATCATGCTGCTCTCCGCTTTTATCTATGCCGGCCACATTATCGTAGCCAAGCGCTTTGTCGAAGATGTCGACCCGCTGTCCCTGGGCGTTTGGCAGTTGGGCTTTGGCGGCCTGTTCTCGGGCATTGCCGCATGCGTCTTTGGCGGTTTCACACTTCCCAGTACGCCCAGCGAGATCGTGGTCGTCGTTGCCCTCGCGCTCATCTGCTCTGCCTACGGTTTTATCACCCAGACGCTCGTGCAGCCCCACGTGCCCGCCGAGACCACCGGCTTCGCCTTCTCGCTCGAGCCAGTCTGCTCCGCCGTCTTCTCGTTCTTCCTGGTCGGCGAGGTCCTGAGCCCCATCGCCTTCTTTGGCGCCGCCCTCATCCTCACCGGCGTCATGGTGGCAACCGTCGAGCTTCCGCGCCTCCGCGCACATGGACAGGCTCGCATGGCAGGAGCGCCCGAGCACGTCTCGTAGACCCCGCTCTTCATACAGCCGCGGCATAAAGGCAACCGGTGCGCCTTTACAATAGATGCCAACAGAGCATCTGACGTAAAGGAGCCCCATGGACGCCGCGACCCGCGACCGCAACATAGCAACTTGGTTGGGCGATGCACCGCAGCCGGTACGTGACACTACGAACCAGCTGCTCGAGCGCATCGCCCTTTTGCGTGCCGAGCAGACTATCTACCCGGCACAAGACGACATCCTCAATGCCCTCGCCTACACGCCGGCCGACCAGGTCAAGGTTGTCATCTTGGGTCAAGACCCCTATCACGGACCCAACCAGGCCATGGGGCTGTCGTTCTCGGTCCCCGCGACGCAAACCAAGTTGCCGCCGAGCCTGCGCAACATCTACAAGGAACTCAATGCCGACCTGGGTTGTCCCATTCCCGCCACAGGAGATTTAACGCCATGGGCACAACAGGGCGTCCTGCTTCTCAACACTACGCTCACCGTGCGCGAGCATGCCGCGAACTCGCACGCCAAGCTGGGCTGGAGCACGCTCACCGACTACGTTATCGAACGCTGCTGCCAGCTGCCTCAACCGGTTGTCTTTTTGGCATGGGGCCGCTTTGCCCAGCAGATGGTCGAGGGCAAGCTCGTCGCAACTGACGCGGGCAAGGCAACCGACAAGTTCTGTCTGGCCTCCACGCACCCCTCGCCGCTTTCGGCCAATCGTGCCACGGCAGAACTCCCCGCCTTTATGGGGTCGCGTCCCTTCTCGGCAGCCAATCGGCTACTCGAACAGTACGGCTCGTATGGAGCTTACGCCGCTTAAACGCTGGGCCACCGCCCAAG
>CABUAL010000271.1 GCA_902489515.1 uncultured Collinsella sp.
GCGATGCCGCGGTACTTGTGTTATGGAAGCAGCGGCCTTGCTCTGAGACTGCTGAGCGGCAAAGAGCTCATCCTGACGGTTGACGTTGGAGTCGGAGAAGCCCGTAGCGATGACGGTGATACGCACCTGATCGCCCAGGGACTCGTCGACAACGGTACCGAAGATGATGTTGGCCTCGGGGTCGACGGCGTTGGCGACAACGTCGGCGGCGTCGCTGATCTCCTGGATGCCCAGGTCCTTGGAACCGGCGATGGAGAGCAGCACGCGTGTGGCACCATCGATGGAGCTCTCGAGCAGCGGGCTGGAGATGGCCTGCTGGGCTGCGTCGACGGCACGGGTATCCCCAGAAGAGGTACCGATACCCATCATGGCGGTACCGGCCTGCTTCATGATGGTCTTAACATCGGCGAAGTCCAGGTTGATGATACCGGGGACGGTGATGAGGTCGGTGATGCCCTGGGTGCCCTGGGAAAGGACGCCATCGGCAATCGCGAAGGCCTCGAGCATGGTGGTCTTCTTCTCGGCGATGTCGAGCAGCTTATCGTTAGGGATGACAATCATGGTGTCGACGCAATCGGAGAGGGTCTTAATACCCTCCTCGGCACTCTTCTTGCGCTTGCGGCCCTCGAAGGTGAAGGGCTTGGTCACGACGGCGACGGTCAGTGCACCGACCTCGTTCATCGCGATATCGGCAACGATGGGAGCAGCGCCGGTACCGGTGCCACCGCCCTCGCCGCAGGTGATGAACACCATGTCGGCGCCAGCAAGCGCCTCGGCAATGTCGTCGCGGGACTCATCGGCAGCCTTGCGGCCAACCTCGGGGTTGGCGCCGGCGCCCAGGCCGCGGGTAAGGTCGGTGCCGATGTGCACCTTGATATCGGCATCAGAGATCGCGAGTGCCTGAGCATCGGTGTTGATGGCAACAAACTCGACGCCGCGGATGCCCTCTTCGATCATTCGATTGACCGCGTTGGTACCGCCGCCGCCGACGCCGACCACCTTAATGACGGCAAGGTAGTTGTTGATCTCTGTCTCGTGCATGTCGGTCCTCCGAACAAAGGTTATAGCCATAGCATGGGTCGACCCCTGCGCACATTAACCTTCAGGTTGAAAGTAAATGCAAAGGTAAACCGTATTATGTTTGCACATTATGAACGTATCAGTCAAATAATTGACCGTGAAAACCAAACAAACCAGATAAACGGCGTGGTATGGCCCCTCAACAAAGCATCAACCAGCGCTACGAGGTCGGAGCATTCCTAAATGTGTAGTTGCCCGGAGAGCGCACATTGATATACGTTACGCCCTCTACCTGCGAAAGCAACTTGGTGACTACGCGTTCCTTCTTGGCGATATCGTCCGAATCGCCCAGCGACACCTCAATGCCGTTATTGAGGTTTGCCGAGATGGCTTCGACCGAAGGCGTGGAAATATCCTTGACTTGTCCCAAGAACTCGCTCGAAAAACCACGCACATAATCCAAGCCGGCCTTAACGGCCTTGGAGCTCACTGCCTGGCCGGAAACCGGAGCGACATCCGCCGAAACATCAGTCAACAACACCGCGCCATAATGCTTAGCGAGCGCCAGCGCGGCATCGATTCCGGTCAGGGTATTTGAACCCTGCCCCGTCGTGATGACGTTGCCCTGGTCGTCCACTTCGACCGACGTCGACAGTGGGGCGATCCAGGTGTCATCATCCCCGATGGCCCAGGCAAGGTCATCGGAGCTGATATAGGCAATTGCGATGACCTTGCGCTCCATCGGCGTAATGATGAGCGTATGCGGGAACTGACGCTGGACATCCACGCCCGAGACCCACGGGTTCTGCTTGAGATCCTCGGTAATCTGGTCGGGATCGACGTTAAAAAGCGACGTTCCCTCGGGCAAATCGATCAGCTGGATAGCATCGTGCTTCGTCACATGCTCGCTGCCTTGAATCTGAATATCAGTGGCGGTAAACAATCCAGAGTTGATCACCACGATGGCAACGACGACGAGCACGGCCAAGACGGCCAGAACGCCGCCCACGATTTTGCCTTTGCCTGTAACGACAGAAGCGGCGTCTGATGTTTTATTTACCATCGCCCCAAGTGAAGACAACGGGTTGACGCCTTTTTTACTCGAAGGCTTCTTGGCGGTAGCCGGCACCGATGTCAGCGAGCGCGGTTTCGATGCGCCCAGCGTGCGACCTGGACGCGGCGCTTTAGTTCCCGTCGAGGGCTTGGGGGTTGCCATGGGACGGGCAGGCTTGGCGCCCATAACAGGCTTTGACGTCACCGAGGGACGCGAGGACTTTTTTGCGGCCGGACGATTACCGAGCTGCGAGCCGACGACCGGACGACTGGTCTGTCGAGCATGCCCGACAGACTTAGAGTGCGCAACGGTATTACGTTGAGGTTTGGCAGGCGCGCCGGATCGAGGATTGTGGATTAAAGGGTTTTTCGATTGGCGGC
>CABUAL010000272.1 GCA_902489515.1 uncultured Collinsella sp.
TCACCACGACCGCCGGCTCGTACAGATTATCGAATCCCAGGTTCTGGCTCACGCCCTTGAGCGTGTGCGCTGCCATAAACGCACCTTCGGCGTCTCCTGCCGCCATGGCGGCCTCCAGCTTGTCCATGCTCTCGTCATCCAAAAACTTGAGGGCAAAGCGGGCAAGCATTTCCTCGCCCATCAGCCGAGCGCACGCGTCATCATAATTAGCGCCGATCTTCTCATACGCCTCACGCATGGAAATCATGGATTAAAACTCCTTTGGTCAAACTAAATCGTGGGAAACGCGACAACGTCGGCGGGGCGTGCCAACGTCTCGGCAATACGGTCTTGCACCTCGAGCAGGCAGTCGAGCAACAGCGGGTTAAACTCACCGCACTTACCGTCCAAGATCATCTGGATAGCCTCCTTGTGCGGGATAGCATCCTTGTACACACGCACACTCGTCAGCGCATCGTACACGTCGGCCACCGAAACCACCTGTGCGGCGATGGGAATCTGGTTGCCCTTAAGGCCATCGGGATAGCCCTTGCCGTCCCAGCGCTCGTGATGCCAACGCGCAATCTGGTACGCATATTCCATAAGCGCATTGCCGACGTGATGGCGGCCCAGCTCAAGCAACATGTCGGCGCCCATCGTGGTATGCGTCTTCATAATCTCGAACTCCTCGGGCGTAAGGCGCCCGGGTTTGTTGAGAATTGCATCGTCAATCGACATCTTGCCGATATCGTGCAGCGCCGAAGCCAGGGCAATCGTAGAGCGTTCCTCATTGTCGAGGGAGATCGTGCCGCTACGCTGGACCAGACAGCCAAGCAGCAGCTCGGTCAGCTTCTCGATGTTCGTAACGTGCCTGCCGCTCTCGCCATTGCGAAGCTCCATAACGCCGGCCATGATGTCGATGAGCATGCGACTGTTCTTGACGCGCTCGTTGTACTGCTGGGACAGCAAACTCGTCAGGCGGCGCTGTTTGGCGTATAGGCGGATGGTGTTGCTTACACGCCGGCGCACGACACGGGAGTCAAACGGGCGGTTGATATAGTCCGAGGCGCCCAGCTCGTACGCGCGCAGAACCATATCATCGGAATCTCCGCTCGAAATCATGATGAAAGGCAGATTGTCGATACCCGATCGGCGCGACAGATCGGCCAGCACCTCAAAGCCGCTTATGCCCGGCATGACAATATCCAGCAGCACGAGCGACAACTCATCGCCATAGCGGTCGACCATGTCGAGCGCCGTACGACCGTTGTCGGCCTCGAGGATGCAATACTCGTCCTTGAGCATCTCGTTGAGAATGGCTCGGTTCATCTCGGAGTCATCGACAATAAGCACCAAAGGCTTTTCGCTTTGGAAGGCTTCGATGGAATCGGCATCGGTCACGACCGTACCGGCTTTTGCCTTAGCGCGGCTCAATAACTGGACAGCGCGGCCAACTCCTTCATCGACCGTCTCGCCATGAATGCGAACGCCACCAACACATGCCGTCAAGCTCACGTACTCATGGCCCGGAACAATCGTGGCATGAACGGCATCGGACACCTGATGCAGGCGACGGGTGAAGTCATCGGAGGGAATATTGGGCATGACGACCACAAACTTGTCGCAGCCATAGCGTACGAGCTCGTCAGTCGAACGAATTCCGCTGCGTATGGCCGTCGCCACAGCACCGAGCGCAAGGTCGCCGGCATGACGACCACACGTATCGTTGAAGACCCTAAAATCATCAAGGTCGATCACCGCAACGCCAGCCTTCATGCGGGCGCTACGGAGCTTTTCCTCGTAATATCGGCGATTGCGCACACTCGTCAGCACGTCGGTGTAGACAAGGTCCTCTTCTGCGGCCTCTTGCTCATCAATCGGACGCACCATCAGCAAGACGTGAGGCTCGCCCTCGACCTTCAGAGGACGCAGACGGGCGCGGTACTCAACACCATCGTTGAGCAGTTGCTCCGACACCTCACCCGAATCTGCCAAAGCCTCAAGACTCGACTGACGCAGACAAGGGCAGCGATCGCCGGCGAGCAGGCAGTTAGGCTCGCTCTTAATCTGATCGGCCGACAGCAAACGTACCACGGGGTAGGTCTTCGCGACACGGGCGACCTCGGCGGCAGCCTCCTCGTCGGTTAGATTGGCCTCGTGATTATTGAGCATATGGGGCCCTTTCGATAGTTTCGCATGGTAGCGATGGGTTCCAAATGTTACAAGGTTAACACCTTGCCGATGCAGGTAAGCACGTGAATGCTGTTACATTTTTATGAGTTGGCAGACGGCGCGATTGAAGCCGCAGACGTGAGGTCTTGAGCACATTTGTTAACACGGCCGAAACGTTTGCGAGTGAAGCCTGTTTTGTTTTTTGCAGCTGTTAGAACCCCAGGATGCCACGGACGGCCGGGGCAGCCGTGCTTTTGGGCGAACTCTCGATTGG
>CABUAL010000273.1 GCA_902489515.1 uncultured Collinsella sp.
ATAAGTCCCGAAGAGCTCTTATCGCCCCGCCAGGATGGCGATGCGGGGCAACACCTATACTCGCAGGACGGCGCTTTCTGCCCTATAGTGTTTGGTGAGCAATATCGTTCAATTTTGAAACACTCGGTCGTGCGACCGTCGGCGGTTGCACGTCGCTGCGGACAGAGGCGAATCATGGATAGCGATGCCAAGCTGAACATCTTGACCGAGGCCCTGGCTGCTGCCGGGGCCTCGGCATTGGCAATCGATGCGCGTGGGGACGTCGCGATCTCGACCATGAATGACGCGGCGCTTGAGCGGGATGTGGCGACTTTTGTTGCCGAACGCCTCGACCGTATAGGAGACGGCGCGCGTCTTGTTATGGGGCGCGCGGGTACGCGCCTGAGCCTGACCGTTCGCCCCACCGACAAAGAGGGCGGGGGCCTTTGGGCCGTCGTGGTCCGCGAGGTGCGCGGCGCCGCGGCGCATGCGGGCATCGAGTGGCTCAACGCCGACGAGGTTGAGGCCCGCTACGAATCGAGCGCGTACGGCATCGCTGAGGGGGCGGCCTCGGTGGCTGCGCCGGTTGCAGAGAGTTACGCGCGCGGTGTGCCCCTTATGCTCGAGGGCGAGCTGGGAGCGGGTCAGGTCGAGATCGCCAAGCGCCTCTATCTGGACGGTCCTTTTGCCGGTCAGCCCTTTGTTTCCGTTGCGCTCGATGAGCTCACCGAGCGCGGTTGGCGCCATGTGCTCAAAAGCGCCGAATCGCCGTTGTTCCAAACAGGGCTGACCCTTTGCATTGAGGGCTGGAACGCGGTTGGCCCCCAGCGCCTCCGCGAGCTGGTCTCCACGATGGCCGACACCGCGTTGGCGACGCGCTGCCATGTGGTGCTGACGGCGAATGACATGCCGGGCGGCAGCGAAAGTGATCAAGCCGCCTTTGTGACCGAGCGCTTCGCCTGTGCGGTGAGCGTGGCGCCGGCAATCGCCGAGCAGGGAGCCGCGTCGACGAAAGTTGCGCGCTATTTGGAATATCTCGCTGATGCATTTGGGACGGCAACGCCCGCGCTGTCTGCCGCGGCGACGAAGACGCTCGATGCTTACCGCTGGCCGCGCAACTATCTGCAGCTCCGCGAGGTCTCGGAACGACTGTATATATTGGTGGGGGCGGGCACGGTGGACCGCGCTGTGGCGGAGGAAGTGCTCGCCCAAGAGGACGTGATTAAGACCGCAACCTTTGGCGCCCCGACGCTCGAAAGTGACCTGTATATCCTGCGACCGCTGGCCGATACCGAGCGAGATATCGCGCATCTGGTTGTAGACCATCTCCACGGCAACCGAACCCGTGCGGCGGAGGTGCTGGGCATAAGCCGTACAACTCTGTGGCGCTTGCTGAAGGACGATGACCGTTGAGCGAGGCGCCCGTGACCGCGCGCGACGCGTGTGCTACAGTCCAAAGCGTTATTGTTTCGATTTGGTTACGGCGTGCGAGGGCATATGGCTGAGACTTCAAAACCGAGCCGCAGAAGGCGGAGTGCCGCGCCGGTCAACCGACGCACGACATCGGTGACGTGGGGCAAACACGCCTCGGGGTTTGATGGCTCGTTCAAGCGCACTAAATACGGCTATCCTTCGGCAAGCGCCCGCTTGGCAATGCAGGCAGAGTCCTCGCTGTGGGGCCGCAAACGCGTGGTGGGCTCAAAGCTCAAGCACGACGGAACGCTCGGCTACATCAGCCGCGGGGCGGCTCGCCGCAGCGGGCTCAATCCCGCCGGCTGGCATCGCTACGTGCCGATCGTGGCCGCCGTTGCAGTGATCGTCATCGCACTCGCTGTGCTTGGCTATGCCGGCGGTGGCGCCAACTTGGACGCAGTGTTTAAATCGCCCGAGCTCGCGCATGCAGGTACAGAAGTTGTCGAGGGCGCTCAGACCCAGACGGGCGTCGCGCCCCAGCGTGGTATCGTTGCGGCGGCCTCCACCATCGCCGATGCGCAAAAGGACGAAGACAAGCAAGGCGACGACGCCGAAACGGCCCAGGCAAATGAAACGGCAACAACTCCATCGGCGGGATAAGTTGCGAGTGGGGCAGCAAATTTGGGACGGGGCTTTTTTAGCTGCCCAAGACAGTGGCTCATTCGATGTCAGTCGCCAAAAGCGAGCGAGCCGCATTTGCGCCAAGGTGACGTGAAATGAGAGGGCGCTGACCTTCTGGTCGCGCCCTCGAAATTGAACGTCAGATTGGCGTGAATGCGGCCCGCGCAGCGTCAACGAGCCCGCCGTTCGGTAGAATGGCGGAACTAATTACCTTACGTAGACCACGTTGTCGCGGCGGGGTTTGGGCTCGGGCAGCGTGTCCTCGGCATAGCCCAGAATGCAGTGACCGACACCGCGCAGGCTGCCGTCGGCGGGACCGTCGAGCGTCTCTCGCAGCTCAACGCGCAAG
>CABUAL010000274.1 GCA_902489515.1 uncultured Collinsella sp.
GAAAGAAGCTGCGCCGCGGGGGAGGCGGCCCCCAATGGCTTTCTCATATCGTCTTTTAAGTCCCTTACAAGCAAATACGGCGGAGGAGGAGGGATTCGAACCCGCCAGGGCGCAAAGCGTAAAGAAAACGCGCCAGTGGCGCGTTTTTAGCGCAGCGCGGTCGGCGTAAGCCGACCGGATAAATTTTGAGCAAAGCTCAAAATTTGGACATCCCTCCTATTCGACCACGCCCCCATCGCGTTCAGCATCAACCCGGATCCCCAAACATGGAACCTATGACCGTACCCAGTCCCGACCGTTTGCCGAGCAATAGGGTCGCAATCGGCGCCGAACATGTACTATGTACGGGCATTGTCTAAACCCGTAACTCAAAGGACCCCATCTTGCCCGTTGCCGCCGCTATGATCGTTACCGCACACGCCTCGGATGCCATGGTTGCCATCCCGTTTTGGCTCGAGATGTTCGCCGTCGTCGCGGCATCGATCTCGGGCGTGTTGGTCGCACGCGAGCACAAACTCGACCTGGTGGGCGCCGTCGCGCTCGCCGTGGTCTGTGGACTGGGCGGCGGTCTTTTGCGCGATATGACGCTGCAGGTGGGCAACGTCTACATCCTCAACCAACCGATGGCGCTCCCGCTCTCCATCGCCACCGCGGCCATCATCTACATCTTCCCGGCAATCGTCGACAAGCCCGAAAAGCTCATTCCCCTGCTCGATATCATCTCGGTGGGTATTTATGCGGCAACCGGCGCAGACAAGGCGCTGGTCTACGGCTTTGCGCCGGCGGTGTGCATCATGATGGGCTTTTTTACCGCGGTGGGCGGCGGCATGCTGCGAGATGGTTTTATGGGTGTGGTGCCGGGTATCTTCCAGCGCACCAACTTCTATGCCATCGCGGCCATCGCCGGATCGGCAAGCTATGTTTGCCTTGTCATGAGCGGCTTGGTCAGCAATGTCGTCGCACTGGTCGTTTGCGTCGTGGTGACCATGGGGCTACGCTGGCTGTCGCTGCGCTTTGATATCAAAAGCCCCACCGAGGATGACATCGCACGCTTTTTGCATCGCAAAAAGTAGGTAGCGCGGGCTCATCCTTCGAAATGCAACCGAGAGGTTCTTTTAGAGCGCCCACGCGTTGGGTACCCTGTTAGGTATATGCCGAGTATCTAACGAAGGATTCACTATGCCCTGTAATCAATTCCCGTCGACCCAGCGCCGTAAAGCGTGGGGCCGCATCACGATCTTATTCGCGCTCATCGCTCTAGCGGTCACCGCGCTTCCCACGGCGTCGTTCGCCGGCACGGACACCGCAGGCAACGTACTTGCGACCGACAATGACGCCAATTCGTCCGGCGTCGAAGGTGACCTGTACTGGGCAGGTCAGGCCCTCAACTTGGACGATGCGTCCATCGGCCGCGACATAATTGCAGCAGGCGAGAGCCTCTCCATCCGCGACTGCACGGTGGGCGGCGCCGTCCGCTTGGCGGCACGCACTATCGATATCGCCAAGACCACGGTTGATGGCAGCGTCACGGTCGTCGGTCAGCACGTTGTGCTCAATTCCGACAGCACCGCCAACTGTTTTTACGCGATAGGCGAGACGGTTGCCCTGCGCGGCTCTACCAAGTCGGCAGCGCTTGCGGGCGACACGGTGACCATCGATGGCACCGTCGAGGGCGATGTCGAGGTTTGGGCCGACAAGCTCATCCTGGGCAAGAACGCCCACATCACCGGCACCGTGAACGCGCACGTCTCCGAGGACCCCGAGCGTGCCGCAGGAGCCGAGGTAGGCGCGCTCAAGATCGACCGCACCGAGAACGAGGATACTTCCACCGTTAACGATGTCATCGGCGGTATCGTCGCCGCGGCACTCTCGACCTGCTTTGTCGCTCTGCTGCTCGAGCTCGTCTTTCCGCGCGCGACCGCCAGCGCCGCCGGCATGCTCCACCAGCGCCCCATACCCCTGTGGGTGAGCGGTCTTCTGGGCACGATTGCTATCGTCCCCGCCGTCCTACTGCTAATTATCTCTATCGCTGGTCTGTCGCTTGCCGGAGCCCTCTTGTGCGGCGTTATCGGCATCGCGTTGGTGTCGAGTGCCTTTGCGGGGTGCGCGATCTCCCGCATGGTCGGACACAACCAAAACCGCTACGCCATGGCAGCCGTGGGCGGCGTAATCGCAGGCGCCCTCACGGGGCTTCCCCTCGTAGGTGACTTCATCAGCGGCGTAGCCTTTGTCTTTATGCTCGGCTACGTTATCCAGATCATCTGGCGCAACGCCCACCTCAAGCCGCAGCAGCCGGCTAACATGCCAGGACTCCCCACCGCTTAGCCACCAACCACCACAAAGGTGCCAGGTTACTTTGCACCAACAAACGAAGCGGGGCACTCGGTCATGTCGACCGGGGACGTTAAACAGGTTGCAGCC
>CABUAL010000275.1 GCA_902489515.1 uncultured Collinsella sp.
TTGGAAAATTTCGCAGTCGCGGCGCCCCCGGCGAGCGCTTCGCGCTCGTGGGCCCCAACGGCGCCGGCAAAACCACCATGCTCAAGATCATCATGGGCATCGACAGCCCAGACGCCGGCCAGGTCCAGTACGCCAAGGACTGCCAGGTAGGCTACCTAGAGCAGGAAACTAATCTGGAGCAAAAGGACACCACCATCCTTGCTGAGGTCATGGCCGCCGCCAAGGAAATCCGCCGCATGGGCGAGCGCGCCAACGAGCTGCAGGCCCAAATCACCGAGCTCTCCGAACAGGGGAAGGACGTCGATGCACTCCTCAACGAGTACGGACAGGTCCAGGACCGCTTTGAGCACCTGGGCGGCTACGAGCTCGAGAGCAACGCCCGCAAGATCCTGTCCGGCCTGGGCTTTAAGGTCACCGACTTTGAGCGCCCGTGCTCCGAGTTCTCGGGCGGCTGGCAGATGCGCATCGCGCTGGCAAAGCTTTTCCTGCGCCACCCCGACCTGCTACTTCTGGACGAGCCCACTAACCACCTGGACCTCGAGAGCGTCCAGTGGCTGCGCGGCTTTATCGCCAATTACGACGGTGCCGTACTCATTGTCAGCCATGACCGCGCCTTCATGGACGCCTGCGTCGACCACGTCGCTGCGCTCGAGAACCGCCGCGTGACCACCTACACCGGCAACTACAGCAGCTATCTCAAGCAGCGCGAGGACAACCTGGAGCAGATGCGCGCCAAGCGCGCCGCCCAGGAACGCGATATCGCCCACATGCAGGTCTTCGTCGACAAGTTCCGCTACAAGCCCACCAAGGCTGCCCAGGCGCAGGAGCGCATCCGCAAGATCGAGCAGATCAAAAAGGAGCTCGTCATCCTGCCCGAGGGCCACAAGCACATCGACTTTAAGTTCCCCGACCCGCCGCGCTCGGGCGACATGGTCGTGGGCCTGGAGGGCGTGTCCAAGTCCTACGGCGACAAGCACATCTATAGCGACATCGACCTTAAGCTCTACCGCGGCGAGCATGTGGCGCTCGTCGGCCCCAACGGCGCCGGCAAGTCCACCCTCATGAAGATCCTTGCCGGCTTGGAGCCGCCCACCACCGGCACGCGCGACCTGGGCACTAACGTGGGCGTGGCCTATTATGCCCAGCATGCGCTCGAGGGCATGACCGAGTCAAACACCGTCCTGCAAGAGATCGACACCGTTACGCCCAAGTGGACCGTGCCGCAGCAGCGCAGCCTGCTGGGCGCCTTCCTGTTTAGCGACAACGACGCAATCGAAAAGCAGGTGCGCGTCCTCTCCGGTGGCGAAAAGGCCCGTCTGGCCCTGGCCAAGATGCTCGTGGCGCCCGAGGCGCTCCTGTGCCTGGACGAGCCCACCAACCACCTGGACATTGACTCGGTGGATATGCTCGAGAGCGCCCTGCAAAACTTCCCCGGCACCATCGTGCTGATCAGCCACGACGAGCACCTGGTGCGCGCCGTGGCAAATCGCATCATCGACATCCGCGACGGCAAGGTCACGGTCTACGACGGCGACTACGACTACTACCTCTTCAAACGCGAGGATCTCGCTGCCCGCGCCGCCGCCGAGGCGGCAGGGGAGAGCGCGCCCGCCGCGACCAAGCCCACCAAAGCCAACGCCGGCCAGGCCGATACCCCCGCCGCCGCCCCCAAGCCGGCCGAGGGCAAAAAGACCAAGGAGCAAAAGCGCGCCGAGGCCCAGGCCCGCGCCGCGCTCAACAAAAAGCTCAAGGGTGTGCGCAACCAGCTCAAGAAGATCGAGGCGGAGCTGGACAAAAAGCGCGCCCGCTATGACGAGCTTATGGAATTGATGGCAAGCGAAGAGCTTTATGCCGATCAGGATAAGTTCAACGCCGCGCTGGGGGAATATAACGGCCTTAAGCAAGAGCTGCCCAAGCTCGAGGACGAATGGCTGGAGCTTTCCACCCAGATCGAAGAGGAGACCGCGCGTGAACTCTCGTAAAGCCGCTGCCGTGGCGATGAGCATCATCGCCATCGCCTGTCGCATCTGCGGCATCTTTATGAGCGCGATGACCGTGCTGCTGTGCTTTAGCGGCCTCACCGCCAAGCTGCAGATCGTGGGCTTTGTCGTCGAGCTTTCTCGCGCGCTGCCGAGCGCCATCGCCGGCTACGGCGTCATCACATCGCCCTTTGGCGGCGTGTTCCGCTTAGATTACGCCATCGTGGCCGTCATCCTGTTTGTGGTTGACTACCTGCTCACGCGCACCTCGCGCCGCGTCCGCTAGGGGAGTGACATGTCCAGCAGCTACTTCATGAACCTGCTCGCCAGCGCCGTCGCCGTCATCGTTGGCATCGTCATCCACGAGAGCGCGCACGCCGCCGCAGCATGGGCGCTCGGCGACAAGACGGCCCGTTCGCGCGGCCGTGTCTCGCTCAACCCG
>CABUAL010000276.1 GCA_902489515.1 uncultured Collinsella sp.
CGCAGACGCTCAAGCAGGAATACCTCGATACATACGAGGGAGGTGAATGACATGATAGGCAAGAGCTATGCAAAGATAGCGATTGTTGGCTCTGTACTTTGTCTTGCAATGGTGCTATGTGCATCATTTGCGAGGTATAGGTCCGAGCAGTCGTTCATCGATGGCGCTGAAAATGGGTTTGGCATAGACGGGATGTATGTCAACGATGGCGCGACCAGGCCGTCTATGGCGATTCTTGCAGGCGAAGACATGGAATGGCAAATCTGTAATGACGATGGCTCTTGTCTGAGTGGTCGTTTGGCCGCAACGAGCGACCCGAATTCGTTCGATCTTCTCGACAATGATGGATCGGATTGCGGTTCAGTTCACCTGTCGTATGCATCACGAGATGGGATGGACGGCATTCTCTACGTCTCCCATGAGTCTGGCGATTTCAAGATGCGCAGGACTAACCGAGTGCCGGCTTTTTTCGAGGAGTGAGAATTCCCGGCGGTCTGCCGATCAGGCCGCCGGGGTATTGAACCCCGCATTCATCCGTACACACACGGATGAATGCGGGAAGTGTCCGGATGAAGTTGATAATCAAGGAAACAAAGCCGTTCTGCCTGGGACGGCTTTGGCCTGGACTTTAACTACAACATCGCAATCGACACTTATCAGCTCGCGCAACGCGCATGGCCAGATCTCGGACGCTGGTGCATGGAGGACCTTCGAGATTTACTGGACATCCAAAACGACGACGCACACCGCGTGCTCGCCGACTGCGAAGACGAGATGGCTGTCTACAATGCGATCAGAAACGGCGTGAAGTCCGGAGATCTTTCTGTGGAACCGCCGCGCCGTCGCGCGAGCCGACCGGGCAACCCGGGTAATCTGGTCCCGGCTCTCCCGGTCGTATTCCTACGATATCGCCCCTAGATCACCAATGTGTCAGATAAAGAATGAGGCAATGGCTGTGATCACGCCTACGGCAGATGCAACGACTGCGCCTTTTTTCCTCTCCTTTAGTCCGACGAATAGGGTTGCCGTAAAGTAAAGGGCGGAAATGCAGTCTATGGCAAGCAAAACGAGTTCCTTGGGTGGTTTCAGCAAAAGGTCGCTAGCAAAGAGTAATGCAAGCAGGGCAAAGCCGATTGTGACCAAGTATCTTGATTGATTTTGCGACAGCATGGCAACTGCCTTTCAGAACATGCAAGTGAAAAGTCGGTACGATGTCATTGCGGTTGCAAACAAGCCGCCGTCAGGACCGGTTGTCACGAGACCGGCGATAACGCATTTTCTCGGTTTCCAGCTCATGACAGACCCCTCTCTCATGGTGCAACGCATACATTATGAGATATACACATTATCTCGCTAATCAATTTCAATATCCATCATCCAACTAAAGAATACTGACTCACTGGTTCAGCGACGATGCGTTTTTACCCTCGCGTTCCCACTCGCCGCGTCGGCGGTCGGAAGGGTCTCCGTCTCGCAATCAGCGACCTTGTAACCGTATCTGTCGAGCCAGGCGGCAAGCACGTCCCAATCGACGCGCTTCCAGTCGCCGCCCGGCGCGTGCTGCATCACGAGGCCTCCGGCGACCATGAGCGCGTGGATATGCCCTCCTTGCAGGCCAGCGATGATCCCGCCGGTGCATACGATGCCAGGTCGCTGTGCCGGCATGGCGCAAACGTATTGGCCTTTGTGCCCCTTTTGGCAACTTTAGCATGGCTGTAGGTTAAACCAACCCACAGCCATGAGCACGTTAACGTAGTACTATGCTAATTACACGGATAAGGCAGGGGTATTTTTCTTTGGCGAATAAATTTGTATTTCATGGCAAGGGGAGTGGCGTTAAGGTTTTCATCGCTATATCAGTTGCCGTGTTCGCATTCTCTGCGCTATTTCTAAAAGTGGAGCGTTGCCAAAAAGATAGCGGAGGTGACTATTCACATTTGTGGTTCGTGAGCGGATTGGTGTTGAACGTTGACAGCTCTGGCGATTTTACCATGTCGTTCGAAAGCGAAGATCCATATAACGACGGGTCTGATCGTCTGACCATTCTGGTTGATTCAGAACATACGCGCTATGTAAGCGATAGCCCCGTGAGCGTTGGGTCTAAAGTCAAGGTAGGCTATTTTCTCGATTCCCGAAAGAAAAATACGATTCGCTGCTCTTCTGTGGATGTGTTGGAATAATTTTTGAGTAACTATCAGTAAAAAGCTGCGAGCGAAGGCCGCTCCACGTGGGGCGGCCTTTTTGGTGGATAGACGTTGCGGAGGATGATTGATTGACGTTTTTACTCCGCATGGAAATCGAGTGAGGATTCTGTTCCGCGAGGGGCGTGTTTTGAGGCTCTTGGCGGTACGTAATTCTCGTTCGGCGTCTTGACGGGACAAAACCCTCGGTTGACTTTTTGAAGCGTCCCTAGAAT
>CABUAL010000277.1 GCA_902489515.1 uncultured Collinsella sp.
GAAAACGACCCAGAGCGAGCAAGGTGACGTGAAAGAGGAGGGCATTGACCTTCTGGTCATGCCCGACGATTGAACGTCAGATTGCCGCTCTGGGTCGTTTGGAGCGTCGAGCCGTTACGCGGTTTGGTAAAACCGCGTAACCCTACAGCTGGCGCAGGCCTTCCTCGAGGCCGGTCTTGCTGTCGGTCTTCTCGTCGCGCATCTTGATGACGCGGGCGGGGACACCGGCCACGACGGCACCGGCGGGGACGTCCTCGACGCATACGGCACCGGCGGCCACGACGGCGCCCTTGCCCACGCGCACGCCCTCCAGGACCACGGCGTTGGCGCCGATCATGACGTCGTCCTCGATGATGACGGGCGTGGCGCTTGCGGGTTCAACGACGCCTGCCAACACGGTTCCAGCGCCGATGTGGCAGTTCTTGCCCACGGTGGCGCGACCGCCCAACACGGCGCCCATATCGATCATGGAGCCCTCGCCGATAACGGAGCCGATGTTGATGATGGCGCCCATCATGATGACGGCACGGTCGCCAATCTCGACGCGGTCGCGGATGATCGCGCCCGGCTCAATGCGGGCGTTGATGCCCTTAAGGTCGAGCATGGGCACGGCGGAGTTGCGGCAGTCGTTCTCCACATCGTAGTAGTCGATGGAATCGGCGTTGGCGTCCAGGATGGCCTTGAGCTCATCCCAGTCGCCAAAGACGGTCTTGCCACGACGACCGCCGTAGACATGTGCGTCGCCCCAGGCAACCTTCATGCCCGGCTTCTCGCGCACGTACAGCTTGACGGGCGTCTTTTTGGGCGCGGTGGCGATGTAGTTGATAATCTCCTGTGCATCCATCTCGGCTGCGTTGCTCATTTGCTATCTCTCCTTTGGGTGGATTCGGTTGATACCTGGTTAGGCAAACATGACCTGGTCGAACGTATAGAAGCCGGGTTCGCGGGCGACGAGCTTCTGCGCGGCTGCCAGGGCGCCGTTGACAAAGATCTGACGGCTCGTGGCGCGGTGGGTGAGCGTGACTTCCTCGCCCTGGCCAAAGAAACCCACCTCGTGCACGCCGGCTACGGTGCCGCCGCGCAGCGAGTGCATGCCGATCTCCTTGGGGTCGCGCGCTCCGCACATGCCCTCGCGGCCATAGACGGGGTGGTAGCCTGCCTCGGGCTCGGCTTCGACGACGGCGTCGAGCAGCAACTTGGCAGTGCCGCTGGGGGCGTCGACCTTTTGGTTGTGGTGCGTCTCGACGATTTCGCAGTCAAAGCCGGGCAGCTCTCGCGTGGCCTGTGCCACCAGATGACGCAGGGCTGCGATACCGATGGAGTAATTGCCGGAGTGCATGACACGGGCGCTCTGACCCAGCTCGCGCAGGCGATCTATCTGCTCGGGCGTATAGCCTGTGGTGCCCGAGACCAACGCCGCGCCCGTGCGCTCGACATAGGCGACGACGGCGTCGAAGGTCGCAACGTTCGAGAAGTCGATGATGACGTCGGCTGCCGGAGCGTTCTCGAGCTCGGACAAGTCGAAGCCGATCTGGGCGACGATGTCAAAAACGGGCTCTCTGGCAGCATCGACAATACCCTCGGCGGTAGTGCGGATGAGCGAGCCCATGCGGCCCGTTCCCATAATGACGGTCTTAATCAAGCAGACCAGCTCCCTTCAGAGCATCGGTAAGTGCGGATCGCGTGTCGTCTGCCATGGGACACAGCGGCATGCGGTAGTTTGCCTCGATCATACCCATCTGGGCGAGCGCTTCCTTGACGGGGATGGGGTTGACCTCGCTAAAGAGGGCATTGATGAGCGGCTGGCCGGCAATCTGGATATCGCGGGCACGTGCCACGTCACCGTCCAGATAGGCGCGGCACATGTCATGTACGAGCTGCGGCTGCACGTCGGCCCACACGCTGATGGTGCCCGAAGCACCCAAGCTCATGAGCGGAACGGTGAGCGCGTCCTCGCCCGAGTACATGCGGAAGTCGTCGGACAGCAGGTGGGCGATCTTGGCAGCGTAGGCGACGTTGCCCGAGGCTTCCTTAATACCCATGATGTTGGGGTGCGCGGCCAGGCGCTCCACGTTGCGCTCGCTGATGCCGCAGCCACAGCGGCCGGGGATGTTGTACAGGATGCAGGGGATGTCTACGGCATCGGCGACGGTCTTAAAGTGCTGATAGATGCCCTCTTCATTGGCCTTGTTGTAGTAGGGGGTAATGAGCAGCAGGCCGTCGGCTCCCAAGCCCTGGTAAGTGAGCGACTTGGTGAGCATGGTCTGCGTGGAGTTGGAGCCCGAGCCGGCGATGACGGGGACGCGTCCTGCAACTTGCTTGACCACCGCGGCGACAACGGAGTTGTCCTCGTCGTCGGTCATCGTGGCGCTCTCGCCGGTGCTTGTAATCCACGATACCGGTGCGCATGGCTAC
>CABUAL010000278.1 GCA_902489515.1 uncultured Collinsella sp.
GTCCAGACGAGCGAACGCCTGCGTTCGCTGAAGGGCCGCGTGCCCGACCTTGAGCATCGTCTTGAGGGCATCGACCGTCGTATCCGCGGAACACGCCAGGCCTCGCGCTCGCTCGAGCTGCTGCGCCTGCGCGTCGATCCCATGCACGAACGCTATTCTGCCCTGTTGGAACGCGCGTCGGATTGGGCAGCGCGCCTGCGTGACCAGGCCTCTCTGGAGGAGGCGGACTCCGCTTCGCTCAAGAAGACCATCGAGGATGCCAAGGCAGAGGTTGCCCGCGCTAAGGAGCGAGTCGATACCGCCTCCGCCGCGCAAAACGAGTTCAAGGTCGCGCGTGGCAAGCTCGAGGTGCAGGTAGAGGCCGCCATTAAGGCCATTACCGCCGATGGCACCACGGTACTCGAGGAAGCGCTCATGCTTCCGGCGCCCACGGACCGCGATGCCGCCGAGCGCGAACTCAACCAGCTTGTGCGCCAGATCAACAACCTTGGTCCCGTTAACCAAGTTGCCATGGAGGAGTACGAGCAGCTCAAGCGCCGCGCCGATTACATCGAGGAGCAGCTGGCCGATCTGGAGAGCGCGCGCAAGGCGCTCACCAAGATCACCGTGGCTATCGACCGTAAGATGCGCAAGGCGTTCCTGGTGACGTTTGAGAAGGTCGATGCGAACTTCCGCGAGATCTTCGCCATGCTCTTCCCGGGCGGTCAGGCTCATCTGGAGATGACCGATCCCGAGCATCCTGCCGAGACGGGTATCGAGGTCGTGGCGCAGCCGCGCGGCAAGCGCATCACCAAGATGATGCTCATGTCGGGCGGCGAGAAGAGCCTGACGGCGCTCGCCCTGCTCTTTGCTGTGTACCGCACGCGCACGGTGCCGTTCTATGTGCTGGACGAGGTCGAGGCGGCACTCGATGACGCCAACCTGTCCAAGCTCATCGGCGCACTCGACGTGTTGCGTTCCGATACGCAGCTCTTGGTTATCTCGCATCAGCGCCGTACTATGGAGGACGCTGACGTCCTCTACGGCGTCTCGATGCAAGCCGACGGCGTCAGTCGCGTCGTCTCGCAAAAACTCGATCGCGAAACCGGAAAGGTCGTGAATGCATAATGGGATTCTTCGATGCTCTCTCGCGCGGACTTGAGCGCAGCCGCGAGGCCCTCAACGAGGTCTTCTACTTTGGCGGCGAGGTCGACGAGGATTTTTGGGAGGACCTGGAGGACACCCTCGTCATGGGTGACATGGGCGCCGAGGTCGCCATTCAGGTCTCCGATGACCTGCGCGATGCCGCGGCCAAGAAGAACCTCAAGACCGCCCCGCAGCTTCGCCGCGCCCTGGCCGAACAGCTCGAGGGCCACTTTGTGCCCGTCGAGCATGACCCGTTCTCCGATACGCCGAGCTGCGTGCTGTTTGTCGGCATCAACGGTGCCGGCAAGACCACGACGGTCGGTAAGATCGCGAGCGCCATGGCCGCCCGCGGCAAGAACGTCGTGATCGGTTCGGCCGATACCTTCCGCGCTGCCGCCATCGAGCAGCTCGATGTGTGGGGGCAGCGTGCCGGCGTACCGGTTATCAAGCGTGACCGCGGCTCCGATCCGGCGAGCGTGTGCTACGACGTGCTCGACGAGGCCGACAAGCGCGGCAGCGACCTGGTGCTTATCGATACCGCCGGCCGTCTGCACACGAGCCCTGAGCTCATGCGCGAGCTTGCCAAGGTGGTCAATGTGACCCGTAAGCGCGCCGCCAATATGGCCGCCGGTCCCATGCCGGTTTCGGTCGTGCTTGTGATCGACGCCGCGACGGGCCAAAACGGTCTGAACCAGGCGCTCGAGTTTAACGAGGCGCTGGGCCTGGACGGTATTATCATGACTAAGCTCGACGGCACGGCTAAGGGCGGTATCGCCATGGCCGTGGCCGAGAAACTCAAGCTCCCGATCCTGCGCGTGGGCGTGGGCGAGCAGGTCGATGATCTGCAGGAGTTCAATGCCAAAGATTTCTGCCGCGCCCTGGTGGGCGAGTCCAATTAAGGAGTGACTAGTGTTTGATTCCCTGAGCGATCGCCTCAACGACACATTTGACCGCCTGCGCGGCAAGGGCAAGCTGACCGAGGCCGATATTACTTCGGCCATGCGCGATATTCGCATGGCGCTGCTCGAGGCCGACGTCAACTTTAAGGTCGTCAAGGAGTTCGTCGCCAAGACCAAGGAGCGCTGCATGACCGCCGAGGTCATGGAGTCGCTCTCTCCGGCGCAAAACGTCGTCAAGATCGTGCTCGATGAGCTCACCGAGATGCTTGGCTCAACCGAGAGCAAGCTCGTCTTTAGCAACCGCATTCCCAATGTCATCATGCTTGTGGGTCTGCAGGGCTCCGGTAAGACCACGGCTGCCGTAAA
>CABUAL010000279.1 GCA_902489515.1 uncultured Collinsella sp.
CAGCCGACAAGAGGTAGTCAAAAAAGCCCCGTCGCAAAAAGACTACCCCAAAGTGGGCTGCGGGATGGTTAGAACGAGAGGTTGTCGTCGGTGTTGGCGGCTTCGCCGTCGGCGAGCACGTCGTTGCCGTCGACATCCTTAAGAAGCACCGAGACCTTCTGCTCGGCATCGGCCAGGCGGGTACGCAGGCTCTTGAGAAGCTCGACGCCGCGGGTGTAGCTCTCGAGCGACTCCTCGAGCTCCATGTCGCCCGACTCCAGGCTGCGGATAATGAGTTCCAGCTCCTGCGAGGCCTGCTTGTACGTAAGCTGCTCGACCGGGGTCTTCTCTGCCATATCTGTTTCCTTTCCTAAAGGTCTATCACTGTGAAACGCGGTCTATTCGACCGTATTGACGGTTGCCGCCACGTTGCCGTCCGCCATGCGCACGCGGATGGCATCGCCGGGCTTAAAGGTCTGGGCGCTTGTAGCCACACCGTCTTCGCTATACGCGATGGAGTAGCCGCGGGCAAGCACCTTGAGCGGCGACAGGGCGTCGAGCGAGGCTGCCGCACGGCCCAGGTCGGACGCGGGCTTGCTGAGCATCGTGCGCCCCTGATGCTCCAGGCGGGAGCTCGCGAGCGTGAGTGCATGACGCTTGCCATCGAGCCCCGAGGTGCTTGCGACCAAGCGCTCGGGCAGACGCTCGAAGTTGGAGCGGAAGGCACCGACCGAACGAGCAATGGCGCCCGACAGACGGTCAGCGGTCAGTGCAAGCTCTGACTCGCGACGCTCGACCATAAACGTTGGATCGTTGAGGCACGGGCGGCACGCGGCTGCATCGAGCGCATCGCCCAAGCGTGCCGTATAGGTATCCCAGGCACGCCGACCACGCTGGTCGAGCATCTCCAGATCGACCAGATTCGACCCGATCATCGATGACATCGCAGCGCCCAGACGCTGATGACGTGCCTCGAGCACGTCGGCCAGCTCTGTCATAGCCGGTGCCACCGATTCTGCAGCCGCCGTTGGCGTGGAGGCGCGACGGTCGCTCACCATGTCGCAAATCGAGGTGTCAGGCTCATGGCCAATGCCGGTCACCACGGGCACAGGACAAGCCGCCACCGCGCGGGCAAGCTCCTCGTCATTAAAGGTCATGAGGTCCTCAAAGGAGCCGCCGCCGCGCACCAGCAAAATACAGTCGGGCGCCGGCGTAATGGAAGCGGCGCGACGCAAACCCTCAATGAGCTCTGCCGGCGCACCCTCGCCTTGAACCTTGGCACCCACGCAAACGAGCTCGACGAGTGGGTTGCGACGACGCAATGTGCGCTTGACGTCATCGATTACGGCACCCGAAAGCGAGGTGACGACTGCCACGCGCGAGCAGAACACTGGGATGCGGCGCTTGCGCGCTTCGTCCATCAGGCCCTCGCGGCTCAGCTTTTCGGCCAGTTGCGCCACTTGTTGACGCAGCAGACCCTCCCCCGCCAGCGAAAACGAGCGGGCGACAAAACTCATGCGGCCCGTGGGCTTATAGAGGTTAAAGCTGCCCTTAAAGCTCACCTGCATGCCGTCGCGCAGATCGAACGTGCGCTTGAGATAGGCACCCTTCCAAATGATGCAGTCAACGGCGGCCGAATCGTCCTTAATCTGGAAGTAGCAGTGGCCGCTTCGGGCATTGGGGCCACGGAAGCCCGTGACCTCGCCCAAGACACTCAGCTGCGGAATAGCATCGAGTGCACCGGCGGCGATCTCCACCGCCTGGCTCACGCTGAGTTCCTTGCGCTCCTGATCGTCCGAGCCGTCAAACTCGGCGGAAACAGCATTGCCGGTTAGATTCCAGCCTGCCACGCAGCCTCCTTTCGTTATCGTGCACAAAGGCTCCAGCCCTGCGCAAATTCAAGTCCAACACATAGTACAGCGCCGCGGGGACACAAATCCACGCGGCGCCTGTCAAGCCAATTTGTTATCGGTTGGAGTTTCTGTTGTAGCGAGCCATCAGGTAGAGCAGCTGAATGATCGAGGTGAGCGCTGCGGCAACATAGGTAAGCGCGGCTGCCGTCAGGACCTTCTTGGCACCGTTGACCTGCTTGGAGCTCATCCCCGACTGCTCGATGTACGCCACGGCGCGGCGGCTGGCATCAATCTCGACCGGCAGCGTAACCAGCTGGAACAACACACTAAACGAGAAGAAGATCAGCGCGAGGGTCGTGAGTCCCGCGATGTTCATAAACAGGCCCATGAGTAGCACGATGGTCCAGGTGTTCTGGGTAAAGTTGACGACCGGGACCAGGGCAGTGCGCACCTTCATCATGGCATAGCCGCTTTGGCGCTGGGCGGCGTGGCCCGCCTCGTGGCAGGCGACGGCAACGCTTGCGACCGATCCGCCAGAAC
>CABUAL010000280.1 GCA_902489515.1 uncultured Collinsella sp.
CCCCACAAGCGCCTTCAAGGACGTCGCCCTTCAGATGCTCCCCCGCCTCATGGCCCGCACTTCCGCCAAGGACGGCGGCGCTGAGCGCATCATGATCGTCACCGCCACGTCGGGCGACACGGGCAAGGCCGCACTCGCCGGTTTTGCCGACGCTCCGGGCACGGGCATCACCGTCTTTTATCCCGAGGGCAAGGTCAGCCGCGTCCAGAACCTGCAGATGTCCACGCAGGAGGGCGACAACGTCGCCGTCTGCGGCATCCGCGGCAACTTTGACGACGCCCAGAGCGCCGTCAAGCGCATCTTTGCCGATAAGGAGCTTGCCGAGCGTCTGGAGGCCGCCGGCACGGTGCTTTCGAGCGCCAACTCCATCAACGTCGGCCGCCTGGTACCGCAGGTCGTCTACTACTTTGCCGCCTATGCGCAGCTGCTGCGCGCCGGCGCCATCGAGGCCGGCGACGCCGTGGAGTTCTGCGTACCGACCGGCAACTTTGGCGACATCCTGGCCGGCTACTATGCCAAGCGCATGGGTCTGCCCGTCGCCAAACTCGTCGTGGCCAGCAACAAGAACAACGTGCTCGCTGACTTCCTGACCACCGGCGTTTACGACCGTAACCGCCCGTTCTTCACGACCATCTCGCCGTCGATGGACATCCTCATCAGCTCCAACCTCGAGCGCATGCTCTACTTCCTGTCCGACGGCGACTGCGAGCTCGTTGCCGGCCTTATGGAGCAGCTGGCACAGACTGGTCGCTACGAGGTTCCCGCCGACCTGCTGGCAAAAATTCAGAGCGTCTTTGGCTGCGGTTGGGCCAGCAAAGACGAGGTTCGCGCTGCCATCAAGAGCTGCTGGGACGCGAACGGCTACGTGATCGACCCGCACACCGCTTGCGGCTATCACGTCTTTGAAAAGGTCGCTCCCGCCGAGGGCGCCAAGGCTCGCGTGCTGCTTTCGACCGCCAGCCCCTACAAGTTCCCGCGCGCCTGCTGCGACGCTCTGGGCCTCGACGTTCCCGAGGATGATTTTGAGGCCATGGGTGTACTCGAGCAGGCCACCAACACGGTCGCCCCGGCACAGCTCGCCGAACTCGAGTCCAAACCCGTCCGCTTCGAAGACGTCTGCGACGTCGATGAGATGGCAAGCTACGTCGAGTCTGCAGCAAAAAAGATGGCTACCAACTAAACCCCTTATTAAGCGCCGGCGAAAGCCGGCGCACCTTCTTTTTATTTAGCTTTCGGGATGATGACGAGCATGCGAGCGGGGGCTGACGGCCATGCCGGACTCGAGTTCGGCGAGCCCGCCCAGGAGGACCCACATGATCAAAATCACCGTCCCAGCAACCAGCGCCAACCTAGGCATCGGCTACGACACCCTCGGCATGGCCGTCAGCCTCTACTCGCACTTCACCTTCGAGCGCGCCGACAAACTCACCATCACGGGCTGCCCCGAGGAATTCCAAAACGAGAACAACCTGGTCTACGTGAGCTTTGTCGATGCACTGGCTGCATGGGGCGAGCCGGCTTTTCCCGTTGCCATCGACATTCAAACCGATGTGCCCGTCGCTCGCGGCCTGGGTTCCAGCTCCACCTGCGTTGTCGCCGGCATTATGGCCGCCGCCGCACTGACAGGCCACACCGTCGACCGCGCCGAGCTGGTTCGCATTGCCACCGAAGTCGAGGGCCATCCTGATAACGTCGCCCCCGCCATCCTGGGCGGCGCCGTCTGCTCCTTTACGCCGACCGATTCGCTCCCCCAGTGCCTGCGCTACGAGGTGAGCGATCGCCTGCGTTTTATTACCGTGATCCCGCCCTACGAGGTACACACGAGCGAGGCGCGCAAGGTCGTGCCGCAGGAGATTCCGCTCTCCACCGCCGTGTGGCAGATGGGCCGCATCGCCGGTATGACGCGCGGCTTGGAGACTGGTGACCTCGACCTGATTGCCGCCGCCAATGACGACCGCATCCAGGAGCCCTATCGTCGCCGCCTGATTCCCGACTACAACGCCGTGCGCGACACCTGCCTTAACGGCGGCGCTAAGACCATCTGGATTAGCGGCTCGGGCTCGACCCTTATGGCTGTGACCGACGATACCATCGTGGCAAAGTTCCTGCAGGTCAAGCTGCGCGAGCAGTTCCCTAAGTGTGATACGCATATTCTGACGTGCGACACGGAAGGCGCCCAGATCGAATACCTGTAGTCGCCGTCCCGTATACTCGCCGGGGAGGCCAGGGGGCTTTGCCCCCAAATCGTCCTCGGACATGGCAGGACCCCCGCTGCGCACTTCGTGCGGCGGGGGTCCTGCCG
>CABUAL010000281.1 GCA_902489515.1 uncultured Collinsella sp.
CGCTAGAAGTCCACGAGCCTATCGGGGCTCGCGCCCTCGGCATCCATCAGGCTCACGTAGCGAATCGACGGATCCCCATACATCGCGTAGTAATAATTGCCCGTGCGCGCGCTAAAGCATCCGGTGTAGATAGTCTTCTCGAACTTGCCATCGCCCATCCTGGACGCTCCCTCGATCATCACCACGCCCTCGAGCGAGCGGAACATGCGAACGACGTTTTCGGTCTCGCTCTCCTTTTGCGGGTAATTGGCATTGAGGTACGCCGCCTTTACAAAACGGCTCGGCGAATAGCAATCGCCCGGAATGCCGCGCATGCCGGCACCGGCTCCATAGGGCTTAAGCTCGGCGCCACGCCATGTCGCCGTCTGCGGAAAATCGCTTGTGGCGGTGATATAGGTGCGGAGGTTTTCCATGTGCCACGGGAAGGTGGGCTGATTGGCGAGGGTGTCGACCGGATCGCCGTATACATGCAGGCCGTCAGCCATCATCTCGACCACGATGCTACGCTGGCTGTCGCCGATAATCCAATGGAGCAGCGACACGCCCAGCCCCTCTCCGGCAGATTTGGCGACAATCACCGTATCGCGCAGCGCAGCCTCGACCTCATCGACCGTCGAGAACGTCGCTGCCACCCACAGGGGAAACTCATAGGCCGCGATATTGGTCTTGCCGTCGACAGGGTCCTCGGCATACTCGGCATAACCCGGGAAATTGAGACCCGCCACGGCAAGGCCTGCATCGTTGCCGCAATCGAAGAACATAGGGTAGTTCTTGTAATCGATGCACATACCGATCACCGCGTGTGCCGCTGTCGCGTCGTCGATAAACGAATACGGAATGTGAAACCCGCGCGGCATCACGCGAACCTGTTGGCCGTAGTCAAAGCTCCAGTCGAGATTGCGGCCCAGATACATGTGGCCAGAATTATCGGTAAATCGAATACTCGTACACATAGCGCCTCCTAGCTTTACGTTCTTGCTAATTTCATTGTCTCCAAACAAAAAGGCGCTAAACACAAAAGCCCGGACATGACAACAATGTCATGCCCGGGCCAAAAGAGACGAAGTGCGGTGCTTTGATCCCCTTAGACCAACTTGCCGAGACAGTGGTCGATCATATGCTGGACCATTTGCGCCTCGAAGCCCACAAAGTCCTGCTTGCGCTCGCGCATCTTGCCGTCGACGATCACGTCATAAGCGACCTTGCACTTGATATAGCGCGTGGACTTGGTGACCTCCTCGTGCGTCAGGCAGCTCTCCTCCATCTTGCTGGCGCCCAGGCCAAACACCAGACGGGGGTTGTAGAGCACGTGGGGCTCGCCGGCGTCGTCCAGATAGACGCAGACCTTCTTGGTAACGCCAATCTGGTTGGCGGCAAGGCAGCCGGCATCGTCGAGCGACTTGATGGTATCGATCAGGTCCTGTGCCACCGACTCGTCCTCGACGGTCGCGACCTCGCAACGCTGGGACAGAATAGCCTCGTCGTGGCAAAGCTCTTTAATCATACGTTCCTCCATAGGGGTCGTTCTAACCGCTTAAGTATACGGTACCCACACATTTTCATGCGAAAAATACCGTCCGTCTGCTACAAAGCGCCGAACATCAACATGCGAGGAACAACAGCGTCGTAAAGGGGCTATAGTGGGTGAGTTCGTGTCAATCGGCCTAAACTCGGGGCCGAACAAGGAAAGGGTATGCATGGACGAACTATTTCACGTCAGTGAGCGCAAGTCCACAATCGGGACCGAACTCCGCGCTGGACTGACAACATTCCTGGCGATGGCCTACATCATTGCCGTCAACCCCGCGGTGCTCTCGGGCGCTGGCATCGATGCGGGAGCGCTCGCCTGCGCCACCTGCCTGGGCGCCGGCATCATGACCATCTGCATGGGCATCTTCGCCAACCGCCCGCTCGCCTGCGCGTCGGGCTTAGGCGTCAACGCGATGATCGCTGGAATCACCACCACCGTCTGCGGCGGTGACTGGCACGTGGCCATGAGCGTCATCTTCCTTGAGGGCGTCGTCATCTTGCTGCTCGTGCTTTGTGGCCTGCGCGAGGCCATCATGGACGCCATCCCGGTTGTCCTGCGTCACGCCATCTCGGTGGGTCTGGGCCTGTTTATCGCCATGATCGGCCTGTGCGATGCCGGCATCATCACCGCTGGCGCCGGTACGCTTGTCGGCCTGGGCGACATCAGCTCCCCCACCTTCATCGTCGGCATCATCTCCATCCTGGTGACAGTCGCCCTCGCCTGCCGCAAC
>CABUAL010000282.1 GCA_902489515.1 uncultured Collinsella sp.
GCGCCTTAAACATCGGTCACCGCCTGTACTCTGACATGGCGTTTGCCTACATTCGCCAGCAGGATTATGTGAGCGCTCGTAATGCCTTGATGCAGGCTGTGCGTTGGGACCCCATGAACTGCAACTATCGCTTGGATTTGGCCGAGCTGTTCCGCGCTCTCGAGGACAAGCAGGAGTGGGCTTCGCTTTCGTTTTCGGTGCTGGAGCGTGCAAGCGATGGCAAGTGCGCCGCCCGCGCTTACGCCAATCTGGGACAGTACTTCTTGGAGCCCGAGACCGAGAACATTTCGGCTGCCGTGGGCTGCGCGCGTCTGGCGCTGCGCCTGGCGCCCAACGATACGCATACGACGCGCCTGCTCAACAAGATCCATACTACCTATCCGGATGCCGCCGAGGAGAGCGACGAGCACGTGATGGGTGAACTGGCCCTGCAAGGCGTTCCGACCTCGCCTTCGGCCGAGATTGCCATCTGCCTGATTATGTGCGCGACCGATGCTGCAAGCGACGGCGACAAGCAGGAGGCGACGCGCCTGACGGTGCGTGCTCGCGACTTGGTGGGCGAGGAGGCCTGCGCGGCGATTATTAAACTGGTGCGCGAGAGCGATGCCGAGCTCAATGCCGAGCGCAAGGCAAAGCGCGAAGCTACGGGCAAGGGTTCCGATGGCGCCAAGGAGGCCGGCGATGCCCAGTAAGCGCGAGCGCAAACTCATCTCCAAGAATCGCTCGGCACATCACGAGTACTTTATCGATGAGACGTTTGAGTGCGGTATTGAGCTGAGCGGCACCGAGGTCAAGTCGATTCGCGAGCGCGCCTGTCAGATCACTGACACTTTTGCGCTGATTCGTGGCGGCGAGTGCTGGCTCGTCGGACTGCATATCCACCCTTATAGCCATGGTGGCGTGTGGAATCGCGATCCCGACCGTCGGCGTCGTCTGCTGCTGCACCGCAAGGAGATCGACTTTCTTGACGGCAAACTTCGCAACCGTGGTTATGCGCTGGTTCCGTTGGAGCTCTACTTTAATACCGACGGCCGCGTAAAGCTGCTGCTGGGTCTGGGTCGCGGCAAGAAGCTCTACGACAAGCGCGAGGACATGGCCAAGCGTGATGTCCAACGCGAGATCGACCGCGCCCTCAAGGAACGCAACCGGTAGGCGCTCTATATAAGTTGCGGTGAGATACGGACTGTTTTGCCTGTTTGAGGGGCTATTCAGTCCCTATTTCACCGCAACTGCGGGCGTCTTATCTTTCTTACTGTTCTGACACATATGTCTCAAAGGCGGCGTCCGTTATGGGTGCCGCCTTTTTTGTGGGTACATACATTCATGAGGTTCCAACCCGAGCTAGGGGAGTGATCGTTATGGACAAAACTGCGTTCTTTACCATGCCGAGTGGCCTGTACGTGGTGAGCGCCGCGGCAGACGGGCTGCGCGCCGGCTGCGTCATCAACACTGCGGTGCAGGTGACGTCCATGCCGCCGCGTATTTCGGTTGCCGTGAACAAGGACAATGTCACCTCGGGCGTCATCGCATCGGCCAAAGCGTTCGCGCTGACCGTGATCGATCAGACCGCCGACATGCTCTACATCGGTAACTTTGGGTTCCGCACCAGCAGCGATTATGACAAGTTTGCCAAATACGAGACCCGCGAGACGGCTCTGGGCATGCCCTATGTGCCCGAGCACGCGGCGGCCCTGTTTAGCTGCCGTTTGATCGACACTGTGGATGTGGGCACGCATCTGCTGTTTATTGGCGAGGTCGAGGATGCCGAGCGCCTGAGCGATGAGACGCCGCTGACGTACGACTACTATCACAAGGTGCTAAAGGGCAAGACGCCGCCCAAAGCCTCGTCGTATCAAGGCTAGAAATGTTCTAAAAATACTTGCATTATGTTATTGAGAATATATACTAATAAGTAAGTACACCAGCAGTCACGTTCGAGAGGAGAACATCATGGCTGAGGAGAAGAAGACGTATAAGTTTGTGTGCACCGTTTGCGGTTACGAGGTTGAGGTCGACACGCCCGAGCTGCCCGAGGACTACGTGTGCCCGGTGTGCGGCGTCGGTCCCGATCAGTTTGAGCTCGTCGAGGAGTAACTCGCAGGCACACGGCGAAAGCCGAACATAGCTCTGTCCAAGGGCCCCGGTCGAATTCTCGGCCGGGGCCCTTTTGATTCAAGACTTTAGTCTGCTGGCCGCGCAGCGGCCAGCTTTAAACCACCCGCTACG
>CABUAL010000283.1 GCA_902489515.1 uncultured Collinsella sp.
CAGACGGTCGTCGAGGCGTTTCATCGTCTGCGCGACGCGGGACACCAGGCATTTATCTGCACGGGTCGTCCCCTGTGGCTCATCGCGGACAGCTTGCGTGCGCTCGATCCCGCGGGCATCGTTGCCATGGCAGGCGCCACGCTCGAGGTCGAGGGACGCGTGGTACACGAGGACTGCTTTGGCGAGGACGTTATCGAGGAGCTTGCACGCCGTATGGCCGCGGCAGGGATTGAGGCCTTTTTCGAGACCAACGTGGCTACTTTTGCCCTGGAACCCGCGGGTGTTGAGCAGTCGTCTCTGATCGGCACTTCTGTGGCGCACAGCACCGAGGAGATGCGCGTCGACGGCAGTCTGCGCGTGGGCAAGGTAGGCCTCACTGCGCCCAGTTTGGCTCGCGTAGCCAACGATGACGGCTTTATCAATCGCGAGTTTGAGCTGTGCAATACCGGTGGTCAGAATCGCGAGCTGAGCCCCAAGGGCATTGACAAAGGCGTGGGCGTGGCGCGAGCACTGGCGTATCTGGGCCGCGAGGGAAATGCGCGCACCTTTGGCTTTGGTGATTCGGGCAACGACCTGGGCATGCTCGCTGCCGTCGAGACAGCCGTCGCCATGGGCAACGCCATGCCCGAGGTCAAGGCGGTCGCCGACTACGTGACCGACGATGTCGCACACGACGGCACCGTCACAGCGATGCAGCATTTCGGCCTCATCTAATGAATCCCGCGTTCTGACGTTTGCTCAAACTGCGACTCTTTGCTTTTGCATGCTCAATCGATTTATCAATCCAAACACTGAGGTGTTTATACCGTTCGCCGAGAAGATAAAAAACCGCAGTTCACGCCTTGATAAACGTAGGTAAAGTGTTTAGCAGTTTATCGGCCGTATGCTAACGAAAGGAATCAGGCAGATGGCAATCAAGGTGTTCGCTGACGGTGCAAACCTCGAGGGCATGCTCGACATGTACGAGAACGGCAACGTTCAGGGTTTCACGACCAACCCGTCCCTTATGAAGAAGGGTGGCGTGACGGATTACCGCGCGTTTGCCAAGGAGGTTCTGGCTCACATCACCGATGTGTCCGTCTCGTTTGAGGTCTTTGCCGATGACGTCGAGACCATGGAGGTCGAGGCCCGCGAGATCGCTACCTGGGCCGACAACGTCTACGTCAAGATTCCGTGCGTGACCACCAAGGGCGAGTCCACCGCCGAGCTGGTCCGCAAGCTTTCGGCCGATGGCATCAAGGTCAACGTCACCACTATCTTTACGCCCGAGCAGGTCGACGAGATGGTCGAGGCCGTTGACGCCGAGACGCCGTCCATCATCTCGCTCTTTGCCGGCCGTATCGCCGACACCGGCGTCGACCCCATTCCGTTTGTGACGGAGTCGGTCAAGAAGGCCGCCGCTAAGCCCAACTGCGAGGTCCTGTGGGCGTCCACGCGCGAGCTCATCAACATTTACCAGGCCGAGGCCTGCGGTTGCCAGATCATCACGGTGCCCAACAGCATCCTGGCCAAGCGCAAGAACATCGGTCGCGACCCGTACGAGGTCTCGCTCGACACCGTCCGTGGCTTTGCCAAAGATATCGCGGCACTCGGTTTCCATATCCTGCCGTAACGTGAGCACTGGCTGCTCCGAGGGTTGTTCGCCCCGGCCTTTCCTTTCCTCTATCGCTCACTCGCTTCGCGAGGGTCGCGCCAGGCAAAGGAAAGGCCGGGGCTGCCGACACGAACTTGCCAGTAGGTTGGTGATTGGTTTCCATATCCTGCCGTGGGCAAAGGTACCCCCGCCCGCGACGTGCAAAATTGAGAGCATTCAGCAAAGTAAAGGCTTTTACCAGCTAGCTGAAGCACGGAACAGCCCCCGTTTTGGCTCTGACGACGCTAAAACGGGGGCTGTTTTTGCTTTTTCGCCTCTGAGGGGCATCCGGAACGGCGGAATTTGCAGAATACTCGCGATTTTGCACGTCGCTACCGGGGGGACCCTTGCTTTGGCGGTTTACTTCCCCTGCACCATGGTGAGGGAGATCTTCTTGCGGTCGCGATCGACCTTCTCGACCCACACCTTGACCGTGTCGCCGACGCGCACCACGTCGCTGGGGTGCTTGACAAAGCGGTTGGCCAGCTTGGAGATGTGTACGAGACCGTCCTGGTGCACGCCCACGTCGACGAAGGCACCAAAGTCGACGACGTTGCGCACCGTGCCCTTGAGCACCATGCCGGGCTCC
>CABUAL010000284.1 GCA_902489515.1 uncultured Collinsella sp.
ATATCACCTGCGAGTTGGTGACGCCCTTCCGCAGGAGGTCGTCCACCAGGCCGGTGTGGCCGGCGAGCACGCCCGGCGCGGCCCTCCTCCCGCTGTTCCCGTGGGGCAGGGCCCTGAACCCGTGTGCCCTGACCGTCCTCGCGCGGGAGCGGGTGAGCCCCGTCCTCCTGCAGAACTCCGCGAGGTTGCATGCCTGCGGGTCGAACCCGTCGCCCTCCTCCGCGGCCATCTCCCGGAGCGCCGCGTCTATAATCTCCTGTAGGTCATCGTGTCTCTCGTTCACCTCAATGGTCCTCCTAACGCCGGCGTGTTGGCACCACCAGCGTAGTGGCGGCGGGGAGGCACGGTGGCCATTATTCGGTGACCGGGATTGGTCAAAATAGTTTGACTATTAGCGGCTAAAATCGCCCGGCGCTAACACCGACATTCGAGCAGGGTTTGCAGAAATCATTTTGCTGTTCGTCTTTTCTTTGATTTCCGCGAGATTCTTAAAAAGACGCGAGGTGGTCTGATGCTGTTTAGGCTGGTCGCCGCGGACCTGAGGACCGTTTTGAAGAAGAACATCCTTACTTTTATTGCGATTGCGGCAGTGACCGTTGCGAACTTGGTGTACGCCTACGGCTTGTCTTCTGTGTATGGGGTTCGGACGAATGCCTTGGGGTTTGCTGATAATCTCGCGCTCGTGTTTGCCGGATCCGCTCCGTTTGAGCCTAGGCCCGGGCTCATGTTTGTGCCTCCGTTAGGATGGCTATTTGTCATTCTGCTTATTCTCTATACAACACTCGATTATCCGACCGAATCGTTGCACGGGTTTGGTTTGCAAGCGCTTGTTCGATGCCGGTCAAGAACCCTTTGGTGGGTCTCGCGTTTTATCTTGGTGGCGGCGGTAACGGCATTTTCGCTGCTCGTGGTGGTTTGCTCTGTTGTGATTTGGAGCTTGATGGTGAGCGCCTCGTTCAGCGCGGTCATTCATGGTGAGTCGCTTCAGCTGGCTAATTTGGCGCCGTGGTTTCTCAAAGCTGGCGAGGCGGATGCGCTGCCGTTTTTCACAGGTCTCTTTTTTGCTTTCGAGGCGCTTGCGTTTGCGCAGGCAGTGATTGGCTTTGTACTTGGGCCGTCGGTCTCGTTTGTGGTTTTAATGAGCTACCTGATCTGTTCGGCATTTGCGCGGCATTGGGTGCTGTTAGGCAACGCCCTAATGCTGTTGCGCTGGGGCGGAATTGTCAAAGAGGGAATCGCGACGGGCTCGAGCGTCTTGTTTTCAATTGTGATTATGTCGTTATGCCTATCGTTGGGCGGACTGTGGTTTCGAAGGGCCGACCTTATAGAAAAGGGGGACAAGATATGAGCGTGATCGTTAGGGACGTATCGAAGCGCATGGGCAAAAACGATGTTCTGCGCAACGTGTCCATCGAGGTTGACCCTGGGACTGTGGTTGGGCTTCAGGGGATAAACGGTTCGGGTAAGACCATGCTTATGCGAGTGGTCTGCGGATTGATCAAGCCTACCGAAGGCGAAATCTCTATCGATGGCCAAAGGCTTGGGGCGGACATCTCGTTCCCGCCGAGTCTGGGGATGTTGATCGAGGCGCCTTCCTTTTTGGGATATCTGTCTGGCTACGACAATCTGGAGCTCATCGCTCAGATCAAGGGCGTTGCCACCCCCGAGGACATTCGCTCTGCCCTGCGGCTCGTGGGGCTCGATGCAGACGAAAAAAAGAAGTTCCGAGCATACTCGCTTGGGATGAAGCAACGTCTGGGGATAGCTGCGGCAATTATGGAAAAGCCGAAGCTACTTGTTCTCGATGAGCCAACAAATGCCCTCGACGAAGCGGGCGTTGAAATGCTCAAGCGCGTTGTGGCGATGGCGGCCTCAACGGGTCGCGAGGTTATTCTGTCCAGCCATGACGGAGAGGTGCTCGAGGAGCTGGCCGATCGGGTTTACTGCATGCGCGACGGTGCCGTTGTGAAAGTTCGGGAAAGGTCGTGAGCGCGATGAAGAAAACCCTGTGGACAAGAAGGGCGGTGCTTGCTCTTTTCGGCTGTGCTGCTACCGGCCTTGCGGGCATGAGGGTGAGCGTCGTTAACGGGAACCGGACGGTCATTCCTGAGAAATATTATGCGGAGGGCGAATGGCTCTCGATGGATGGGGCGTTTCTGGGTTCGAAGGATGTGGCGACTGACGGGACGCATCTTTACGGCGATAACACACGTGATGT
>CABUAL010000285.1 GCA_902489515.1 uncultured Collinsella sp.
GAGGGCCTGGGCCGCAGGGTCTACAAGGACCTTATGAACGGCGTCTCGCACATGCTGCCGTTCGTCGTCGGTGGCGGCATCCTTATGGCGCTCTCGTTCCTGCTCGACCAAGCAGGACTGGGTACGAGCGCCTACGGTCACAGCACGCCGGTCGCGGCTTTCTTTAACCTGGCGGGCAACCAAGCGTTCAACTTTATGCTGCCCATCCTTGCGGGCTACATTGCCATGTCCATAGCCGACCGCCCGGGCCTTGCCGCGGGCTTTGTGGGCGGCTGGATCGCCAAACAGGGCTTTACGCTCGGATATCTGACGACGGCCATGGATGCCGACGCTCAGGCACAGCTGGTCTCCGCAGGCTTTTTGGGTGCGCTGCTGGTCGGTTTTGCCGCCGGTGTCATCGTTAACGCGCTCAAGAAGGCGGCAAGCGTGCTGCCCGAGTCGCTTGACGGCATCAAGCCCATGCTCATCTACCCGGTGTTCGGCATTCTTCTGACCAGCCTGTTTATGATGGCCGTCAACCCCATCATGGGCGTCATCAACACCGCCATCACCGGTGCGCTCAATGGCCTCTCCGGCACGAGCATCGTCCTGCTGGGCATCATCTGCGCCGGCATGCAGGCGACCGACATGGGTGGCCCCATCAACAAGGCCGCGTACGTCTTTGGCACCGCCGCCCTTGCCGAGCAGACCGTTCAGGGCAACATGATCATGGCTGCCGTCATGGCCGGAGGCATGGTTCCGCCACTGGTCATCGCCCTTTCCACGACGTTCTTTAAGAACCGCTGGACCGAGGCCGATCGCAAGGCAGGCCTGGTGAACTACATCATGGGTCTGTCGTTTATCACCGAGGGTGCCATTCCCTTTGCCGCGGCCGATCCGCTTCGCGTGTTGCCCGCCTGCATCCTGGGATCTGCGACCGCCGGCGGTCTGTCGATGCTCTTTGGTTGCGCGAGCCCCGCTCCGCACGGTGGCGCCTGGGTTATCGCGGTCATCACGAACCCGGTGCAGTACCTGTTGGCCCTTGCTATCGGCGCTGTGGTCGGCTGCTTGGTTCTGAGCTTCCTTAAGAAGCCTCTCGACAAGGCTACCGAGTAGCGGGAGCGGAAGGGTCTTGCCAATGGAAAGGCGGCAACGTCCACCAGGGACGTTGCCGCCTTTTGCTGTTTGGGGATTTGTCTCGATCTGTAACAGGAAGAGAGGGATATGGGTTCCAGATGTTACAAGCTGAGATATTTTTCCTGGTGGCCCCATAACGTCTCAATCTGTAACAGGAAGGTCAAAATGCGGGCTCCAGATGTTACAGATCGAGATGATTTCTCCGGTGGGATCCGAATATCTCGATCTGTAACAGATAGACCGGAAAAAGAGCTCTAACTGTTACAGATCGAGACGTTTTGGGACCGCGGCTGAGCCATTGCGGCAAAACCACCACAAAGGCGCCTGTCCCTTTTTGACAGGTTTTAGGGCTCCCAGGGGCAGGGGGCTTCGATGTGGATGTGCTCGCCGGTTACGGGATGCGTGAAGGACACGCTGTGGGCGTGGAGCATCAGGCCGCAGGGGCGCGGCGTTCCGTACAGGTCGTCGCCAACCAGGGGGTGACGCTCGCTGGCCAGGTGCACGCGAATCTGATGCTTGCGGCCGGTGAGCAGCTCGACATCGATATACGAGCGCGTGGGCAGGCCACGACGGCTCTTAAGACGCTTGAGCACCTTCACGCGCGTCTGGGACGGCTTGCCGCTGGCGCCGACGCGCATCTTGCGGCTGTCGTGACGGTCGAGGGCGATGGGCTTGTCGATGAGCTTCTCGTTCCAGTCGATCTTGCCCTCGGCGAGCGCCAGGTAGTGCTTTTCGAAAGCGTGGTCGATGACCATCTGGTCAAAGGCGGGCTGCGTCTGCTTGTCGAGCGAAAACAGCACTACGCCGGTGGTGTCGCGGTCCAGGCGGTTAAGCGGCTGCATGTCGGTCGCGGCAAAGCCGTCGCCCATCGCCAGCAGCAGGTCGCTGGCGTAGTCGGTGAGCGTGCGCTCGCCGGTGCCGTCGCCGTGGACGATCATGCCAGCGGGCTTGTCGATGGCCATGAGCCAGGCGTCGCAGTAGAGGACTTGAGGTTCTTCGTTCACGTGTAAGCCTTTCGGTTAGCTGATTCCCACAAACATGCAGCCCGAGGTCGTCCCGCGTAGACGGGCGGCGGGTTTGGCCTGTACGACGCCTACC
>CABUAL010000286.1 GCA_902489515.1 uncultured Collinsella sp.
CGAGCGCGGAAGAATCTGCATACAGCGAGCCATCCGAGCCAGCCAGCGCGCAAGCAGCGCCCTGCGCCACCAACCCACGCAGTGCGACATCGGCCTCGCCGACACCAAGATCCAAAGCCTCGGCAACATCAACCGCCGTAACCGGCAGCGTCTGCAGCGCCAGCCAAGCGCCCACACCGCCCGCGATATCGCCGGACTCGATCGCCGCATACAGCGCACGCTCTCCTTCGGCAAGCTCGCGCGAGCGACGGCAGCGCGAAAGCAGCACACGCCCGCCGCCAATAAGCATAACGGGCGAATACGACAGCACCACGGCATGGTCTCCGGCTCGCAGCGGCAGCGGCTCCTCCAAGCGCACCTGTACGGTACGGGTCTCGCCCACCGCCATGGGGGCCTCGCCCTCCAAAAGCATGATGCGGCCGCCGACCTCGGCCGTACCCGCCATCACGTGCACACGCGCACCCGACTCGAGCACGCGCGGCTTGGCTCCCTCGCGACCCAAATACGTAAACGCCATCATAAAGCGCAGCGTCTGGCCAAAGCGACCCGCCACACTGAGCATCTCACCGCGATCGAGCGCGGCGACGCCGTCACCAACCAGGTTGAGCGCCACACGCTGACCGGGAAGCGCCTGCTGCGTGTCGCCATGCACTTGGATCCCGCGTACGCGGCAGGCCGTGCGCGACGGCAGCGCGACGAGCTCATCGCCCACCGCAACCGGCGCATCGTGCAGCGTCCCTGTCACGACGGTGCCGGCGCCCTTGATCGTAAAGCAGCGGTCAATCGGCAAGCGCGGCGCAGCATCGGTGCGCTCGGCACGGTCGCGGCAGGAATCCCAGCAGGCACCGACCTGATCGTCAAGCGCGGCCAGCAGCGCGTCAATCCCCTCGCCGGTCTTGGACGACACGGGGACCATCGGCGCGCCCGCAAACACGGTACCCGACAAAAAGTCATCGACATCGAGCTCGGCAAGCTCGGTCATCTCGGCGTCGGCCAGGTCGCACATCGTCAACGCGACCACCATATGCGTAACGCCCAGCAGCTCCAGCACATGCACGTGCTCGCGGGTCTGCGGCATCACGCCCTCGACAGCCGAAACCACCAGCACCGCCACGTCGATGCCCGTGGCGCCCTGCACCATGGCGCGCAAGTAATGCGCGTGGCCCGGCACGTCGACCAGGCCAACGATCTTGCCACTCGGCAGTGCCAGCTCGCCAAAGCCCAGCTCCACGGTCATACCGCGACGGCGCTCAACCTCCAGACGGTCGGGATTCTTGCCGGTCAACGCCTCGATCAGTGCCGACTTACCATGGTCAACGTGGCCCGCCGTGCCAACGATAACGGGACACTCTACCAGCGCTTGAACCTCACTCATCGAGCAATCGCCTTCTCAACGCACGCGACGAGCGTCGATGCCGCCGTCTCGATATCGCGGTCGCCCACGAGCGTACGGACGTCAAACAAAATGCGATCGTGCGAGGTTCGTGTGACGACCGGAGTGTCGAAATCTTGGACGAGCAAGCGCTTGAGTGCGTCAACGGAAAGACGCTCATCGACAAGACGCACGGCAACGCACATGGTGGGCAACTCGACGGTAGGCAGCGAGCCGCCGCCGGGAGCCGACGACTCCTCGACGATCTCCACCTGAACGGCGCACGGGCAGCCAGCCTTATCGAGGCCCGCCACCATCAGATCGCGCAACTTGCGTGCGCGACGCTCCAGATGAGCCTGCGGAAGCGTGAGCATGTTGAGTACCGGCACCTCGCGATGGGCCACATCCGCCCCGTCCATGTAAATGCGCAGTGTAGCCTCGAGCGCCGCCAGTGCAAGCTTACCCGGACGCAGGGCACGCATAAGCGGATGCGACCCGCAGGCCTGGACCAGATCGCGACGACCCATGATAATGCCCGCCTGCGCGGCGCCGAGCAGCTTATCGCCCGAGCATGACACGATATCGAGCCCCGCCGCGACCGAAGCCGGCGTGGTTTCTTCGCCTCCGCGCACCAAGATGTCGTCGGGCAACAGCGCGCCCGACCCCTGGTCCTCGTAGAACAGCAGGCCATGCTTGTGGGCCAGGGCGGCAAGCTCCCGAGAGCCTACCTCCTCGTGAAAGCCCTCGATGCGATAGTTGGAAGGATGAACCTTGAGGATCATGGCCGTATCGGGTGTGATGGCTTGCTCATAATCTGCCAGGTGCGTGCGGTTGG
>CABUAL010000287.1 GCA_902489515.1 uncultured Collinsella sp.
AGCCCTGGACGACGGTGTTACCGTCGGCATCGTAGACAGCGCCAGCGTCAAAGAAGTTGGCGACGCCCTCGTTGAGGTCGGCCAGCGGAATGAAGCCGACGATCATGACGACGAAGGTGAAGGCAAAGGCGATCAGAACACCCTTCTGACGACCGGTGAGCTTGACCTCCTTGTTAACCTCGGAAGCAGCCTTGCCGTGAGCCTCTTCGGCGTCCTTGAGCTCCTGCATCGAAAGGATGGTGGAACCCTTGTCAGCCTTGACCTTCTTGGCATAGCCCATGACGAAGAAGATGGAAATGGCCGTGGTAACAATCCACAGGACGGCACCGAGGCCGATGATGATGGACTGGTTGACCTCAATGCCAACGCCGGTCAGAGCGTCGACGGCAGCGCCGACGGCGAACGGGTTAACCGTGGAACCGAGGCAGCCGCAGCCAGCGCCGAGCAGGACGGTAGCGGCGCCGACCATGGGGTCGAAGCCGGCAGCCATCATGGTAGCGGCGAGCAGGGCGTAGAAGGGAACGGTCTCCTCGCACATACCATAGGTGGTACCACCGAGGGAGAAGATGAGCATAAGGACAGGAACGAGCATGATCTCGTTGCCCTTAAGCTTCTGCACCAGAACGGCAATGCCGTTGTCCAGGGCGCCGGTCTCGGTCATCATACCGAGGAAGCCGCCCAAGATCATAACGAAGAGGCAGACGGGCAGAGCGTCAGCGAAGCCCAGAATCGGGGCGGTGCAGAAATCGCTCAGGCGGGCTGCAGTAACAGCGCCGCCGGACATGCCGGAGACGATAACGGTAATCACTGCAACAATTGCCAGCAGAGCTAGAAGAATGGTGAACGATGAAGGCATACCGCGCTTTTTCTTAGCGGTCTCAGTCATAGTTCTCATCCCCCCTTCATAAATCATTTAACTTTCTCGCGCGAAGCGGATCTTCCGTGCCGTGCCCACCGCCCGACGCAAGATATTTACCAGACAAACCGCTCGGGGTGTGCAGCAATACACCCCGAGCGAAATGCTTAAAGGCTCTTACTTGAGCGTTGCGTACATGACAGCCTTGATGGTGTGCATGCGGTTCTCGGCCTCGTCGAAAACCTTGGAAGCGGGGCTCTCGAAGACCTCGTCGGTGACCTCCTGCTCGGTAATGCCGAACTGCTCGCACTTCTCGGCGCCAATGGAGGTGTTGGTGTCGTGGAAGCTGGGCAGGCAGTGCAGGAAGATGGCACCCGGGTTGGCCATAGCCATGACCTCGGAGGTGACACGATACGGGGTGAGCTGAGCGATGCGCTCGGCCCAGACCTCGTCAGGCTCGCCCATGGAGACCCACACGTCGGTGTAGATAACGTCGGCACCGGTGACGCCGTCCTTGACGTCGGTGGTCAGCTTGATGGTGCAGTCGTTAGCCTCGGCGATGGGCTTGCAGGCCTCGATGACGTCGTCAGCGGGCATGCACTCCTCGGGGCCACAGGCCACGAAATTCATGCCGAGCTTGGAGCAGACAACCATGAGGGAGCGAGCAACGTTGTTCTTGCAGTCGCCCATGAAGACGAGGGTCTTGCCCTTGATGTCGTAGTTGAAGTTCTCCTGGACGGTCAGGATGTCGGCGAGCATCTGGGTGGGATGCCACTCAGTGGTCAGGCCGTTCCACACGGGCACGCCGGACTTAGCGGCGAGCTCCTCGACGTCGTCCTGGGCAAAGCCACGGAACTCGATGCCGTCATACATGCGGCCGAGAACGCGGGCGGTGTCCTCGATGGACTCCTTCTTGCCCATCTGCGACGAACCCGGATCGAGGTAGGTGACGCCCATGCCCAGATCCATGCCGCCGACCTCGAAGGCGCAGCGGGTACGAGTGGAGGTCTTCTGGAAGAGCAGAACGATGTTCTTGCCCTCGAGATAGCGATGCGGAACGCCAGCGCGCTTCATGTCCTTGAAGTTCTTGGAGAGCTTGAGCAGGTACTCGATCTCCTCGGTGGTGAGGTCGAGGAGCTTGAGGAAGCTACGGCCGGAGAGGTTAACACCCATGGTTCGTTTCCTTTCGAAAAATGAATTACGCAAGTATTAGTGTTGCCCGTTTGACGGGCGAAACCGGTGCGGTTGTAGGGGGACCGCACCGGAAACGGAAAGACTTAGAGGTCCTCGCGCCAGAAGGGCATGCTCATGCAGCGCGGGCCGCCACGGCC
>CABUAL010000288.1 GCA_902489515.1 uncultured Collinsella sp.
CGTGCGGAACTCGCGATCGACCAAAGCCCCCGGTGCGCCCTCTTCCTTGTGGCGTTTTGGCCTGCAGCTTGCGAACGTCGCTCTGCTCGTTCGCTTTTTGGTCTGGAGAGCCGGGTGGGCTGATATATATGGACAAGGGGCTCCCCCGTTGGTGGACGGGGGAGCCCCTTGTTGCGTTTGGGTTGTTGGTGCGATCTACAGATGCGAGACGATCAGTTCCATCTTGCCTTCGAGGTCAATGGAGCTGACGGTGCTCGGAGCTAGCAGGTGGCTTCCCTTGTGGACGGGGTCGCCGCAGACGGTGCCTTCGCCGTCGATGACCGACAGGCACATGAAGGGCCAGCGCTGGTCGATGGTTTTGCTGCCGTCGACGCGCACGCGATCGACGGTGTAGCAGGGGTTGGACTCGAGCTCGGTCACGCCATTGACTTCGGGTGCGGTCACGGTGCCGTCGGTCGGGGCCTGCGCGTTAAAGTTGATACAGTCCAGGCTCTGCTCAATGTGCAGCGGGCGCAGTTTGCCGTCGGTGCCCGGGCGGTCGTAGTCGTACAGGCGATACGTCACGTCGCTCGACTGCTGCGTCTCCAGAATCAGCGTGCCGGTCTTGATGGCGTGAACGGTGCCGGAGTCGATTTGGAAAAAGTCGCCCTTGTGGATCGGCAGCACGTTGAGCATGTCGTCCCAGCGACCCTCTTCGATCATCTGCGCGGCCTCGGCACGGTCATGTGCGCGCTGGCCGACGATGATCGTGGCGCCGGGCTCGCAATCCAGCACGTACCAGCACTCGGTCTTGCCCAGGCTACCGTTCTCATGCTCGGCGGCGTACTCGTCGTTGGGGTGGATCTGGATCGACAGGTCGTCCTTGGCGTCCAGAATCTTAATGAGCAGCGGGAACTCCTTGCCCTCGCAGTTGCCAAAGAGCTCGCGATGCTCGGCCCACAGCCACGACAGCGTGTGGCCGGCGTACGGACCCTCGGCAATCTGGCAATCGCCGTTGGGGTGCGCCGAGATGGCCCAGCACTCACCGATGGGACCCTCGGGAATGTCATAGCCAAAGACGGTCTCCAGCTGGCGGCCGCCCCAAATCTTCTCGTGGAAGATCGGCGTGAGTTTAATCAAATCGGACATGTGCATACCCCCATCAGGTTGTGCAGGCACCTCGCGAAAAACGGCTCAAAGCGAGCGCCTGCCGGATTACAAACTTAAGCCAACGTTACGTTGTGCAGCTCAAAGCGGTCGCCCACGTTGCGCGAAATCGAGTACTCAAACGCGGCGCCGCTGTCCAAAAAGCCAATCTGGTTGAGCTCGAGCAGGGGAGAGCCGGGCTTGGTGTTCAGGCGCTTGGCCTCTTCCTCGGTTGCCGCCACGGCACGAATGGTGCGGTGGAAGCTCGAGATCTTAAGCCCGCATTGCTCGCGGATATAGCTGTAGACCGACGCGTACAGGTCCTTTTTCTTCAGGCCCGGGATCAGCTCGAGCGGCATATAGGTGTACTCGATAACGATGGGCAGGCCATCGACCTCGCGTACGCGCACGATGTGATAGGCAAAGTCGTCTTCGGCCATTCCCAGCTGGGAGGCAACCTCTGCCGGCGGATTGACGATCGAGAAATCGTAGACCACCGAGGCAACCTTCTCACCGCGATGCTCGTAGGTAAAGCCCTGCGCGCGGTCGTTTCTGCCTTGGAAAAACGCTTTGCCGGGAAGCCCCGCGGTGTCCTTGACGTAGGTGCCCGATCCGCGACGGCTCGTGACCAAGCCTTCCTCGGTAATTTGCTCAATTGCTCGTTTGACGGTGATCTTGGAAACGCCATACAGCTCGCAGAACTCAACGACAGTGGGTAGCTTGTCGCCGGGCTTAAGGGCGCCATCCTCGATACTGCGACGAATATCCGCAGCTATTGACTCATATTTGGGAATCATGGAACCCCCTTTCTAACATGAATGCCTGTAAAAGAAAGTATACCTACTATAAAAGCATCTATATGGCTTTAATCAAAGAAGTTCGAGAAAGAAAAACAAAAAAGACGCTTTACATAAAAAATTAGAGCGCTATAGTTATAGATAACAAGCGAGACGCATGAGCATCGCCTGTACCGCTTGGAGACGGATTTGTTTTGGTGGGTCGGATATCCGGATAACCGGTGCGCGCCCGCGCCGGATTACCCGCCAAAGCAAACCCGCC
>CABUAL010000289.1 GCA_902489515.1 uncultured Collinsella sp.
AAACCGCACAGCACCAAGATACCCACCTGGAGCAGCACGCCCAGCAGCATCGGGCCCGTGCACACAATGCCGGCGTAGCCGTAGGCGCGCATCGTGGCAAACAGGCCCTTGCGCCTAAACAGGCGCTTGAGCTCAAAACCAATTCCGGCCACCGGCTACTCCCCCTCTCTGGACAGGTTAAACGCACGCGCCGTCTCGTCGTACAGCGCGCGATAGTTGGCGAGCATCTGCTCATGCAAAAAGTACGTGGCAACGCGACGCTGGCCGCGCTCCCCCATCTCCATACGACGGGCGCGGCTCACGCACATGCGCTCCATGGCATCGGCCAAGCCCTTGCGATACATGGGCGGCGTCACAAAACCTGCCACGCCAAAGTCATCGCCCGGAGCGCCTTCGAGCAGTTCGCGGCAGCAGCCCACCTCGGTCGTCACGCAGGGACGACGCGCTGCAAGCGACTCAAGCACGCTAAGCGGCTGGCCCTCGGAGATGCTCGTCAAAATGGTAAAGTCGAGCTTTTCTATGTACTCGACCACGTTGACGCGGCCGGTAAAGATCAAGTCGCGCACGCCCAGGGTGTCGACGAGCGCATGGCACTCGGCGCCGTACTCCTCGTCGTCCACGCCGCCCATGATGTGCAGGCGCACCTTGGGCAGGCGCTCGTGCAACTCAAAGAAGGCATAGATCATGGTCTTGACGTCCTTGATGGGCGCCAAGCGCACCACTGCGCCAATATCCACCCAGCCATCATCGGGCTTTAAGGGAATATCCTTAAAGCGATCGAACTGGATGCCGTTGGGGATAACCAGGCATTTGTCCGCATCGCAGCCCATATCGATCTGCGTCTTGCGGGCGTTATGGAACAAACTCGTCACGCGGAAGGCGCGGCGGTAGATCTCCTCCGAAAGCAGGTAGAAAAAGCGGATCCAGCGGTCCTTAAACGACGGCACCACCCAATCGGCGCGAATGATCTCTTCCTCGCGCTCGCGGGTATAGATGCCGTGCTCGGTGAGCAGCACCGGCGCATGGTGAACGCTTGAGCCCAAGCAGGCGAGCAGGCCACCGTAGCCGGTCGAGATGGCATGGTACACATCGGCCATCGGCACCTCGCTGCCCAACAGGTAGAGCACGGGCAGCAGCATGGAGCGCATGGTGTGGAATGCATCGGCAAAGGGCGTATAGGGATACTCGGCCAGGCACACGTCGCGAAAGATATCCATAAACGTGCGGCTCTGCAAAAACGAGAGCGGATGCACGCGACGGCGGTGGAAGATATCAAATAACACGTCCCAGTCCGGATTGGAGAGCGACACCAGACGGCGTAGCGCCTCGCGCTCACGGTCGTTAAAACTGGCTTCGTGCTGCTCGCCCGAAAGCCGCAGGGCATCGTCCAGGAACACCTCGTGCACCTCGACCACGTTGCCGGGCAGCTCGTAGACAAACTTACCGCGGTCGGCAGCATGCGCGCCGATCACCCACAGCACAAACTCATGCTCGGGCATGGCCTGGATATAGCCATGCATCCAGGTAGATACGCCGCCGTGCACATAGGGGTAGCAACCCTCGAGTACCAAGCAGATTCTCATTTATCGCCACCCTCCTTGCGCTCGATCGTCACGGTCTTATCATTTGCCTTGAGCAGATACAGATTGCCCGTAAGGTGCGTCAGTTCGCCACCCGTGACTGCACCCGGCTCGCCATTGTTGGCGCGGAACATGAGCCACGCCTCGTCGTGGAAATTGCCCAGGCTAAGCGTCCAGGCATCTGTACTTGTATCCACGCTCACCGTAACCGACGAAAAGCGCTGGATAGCACCGGAGCACTCCGACGCCGTCTGGTGCCGCAGATCGGGCGCAGACTTGGTAAGCCACTCCAGGTAGTCGGTCAGGCCGCCCTTGTAGACCTCCCAGCCCTCCGTAGCGCCGCGATCGGGATCGAGCAGGTCGTCCGGGTGCATAAAGTGCGTGCTCACATAGTGCATGTTGAGCTCGGACACGGCTGCCAGGCGCATATAAGAATCGTCGACCATGCCGCCCGAGACAATGCGCGGCTGCTCCACAATGCCGTCGCTCGCCACGCCAAACTCCTGCACGTACGGCAGGTCGGTGCCGTCCTCAAAATACGTACTGGCGATGGTCATAATGCGCGGAACGTCGGTGCCGATAAGCTTGCGCGCACGGGCCG
>CABUAL010000290.1 GCA_902489515.1 uncultured Collinsella sp.
ATCCTAAGTTCCAAATACTAAAGCCCTCGGAACGGCGGTACAGAGTATGCCCCGCCCCTCGGGACGACGGGACAGATAAGGAGCATCCATGGCAGGCAAGCCGCAAACACTAGCTACGACCTCGGCATTCGAGATCTTGGGCCCCGTCATGGTCGGCCCCAGCTCATCGCACACCGCCGGCGCCCTGCGCTGCGCCCAAGTTGCCGCCAGCCTGCTGGAAGGCCGCATCACCAAAGTCACCTTTGGCCTGTGGAACTCCTTCGCCCACACCTACCGCGGCCACGGCACCGACCGCGCGCTCGTCGCAGGCATCCTGGGCCTCGACACCGATGACGAGAACATCAAGCAGGCCTTCGACCTCGCACGCGAGCAGGGCCTCGAATATCACTTTGGCATCAAGGGCGACGACGCCTCCATCCACCCCAATACCGTCGACATCGACATGGTCGACGACACGGGCGCCACGGCACAGGTCCGCGGCGAGAGCCTGGGAGGCGGCAAGATGCGCATCAGCCGCATTAACGGCGTCGGCGTCGACATCTCGGGCATGTATTCCACGCTCTTCGTGGCGCACAAGGACGTTCCCGGCGTGCTCGCCGCGCTCACCAACCTGCTCGCCTACGCCCATGTAAACATCGCCTTCTGCCGCACCTACCGCACCGAAGTGGGCGGCCAGGCCTACTCCGTCTTTGAGACCGACGGCGCGCCCGACGACACCGTCGTCCCCATGCTCCGCAAGCTCGACAATGTCGATTACGCGACCTTTATCGAGCTCCCCGGTTCTGCCTCGTCGCTCTCCCCCGGCGTCTCGGCTAAGGAGATCTTCGACGACGGCGAGCAGCTGCTCGATGCGTGCGAGGAACTGGGACTCAGCATCGGTGCCGTCATGGCCGTTCGCGAGGCACGTCTGACCGGCGAGGCCCACGCCGTCGCCGCCATGCGCCGCGTGCTCGACGTCATGCGCGAGGAGACAACGGCCCCCATCGCCAATCCGCAGCGCTCGCTCGGCGGGCTTATCGGCGGCGAGGCCAAGCTCGTCGAAGCAACCCGCTGCAACGATTTGAGTGAAAGCCTGATGGGCCCCGTCCAGACCGAAGCCGTGGCCCGCGCCATGGCCGTGCTCGAGCGCTCCGCCACCATGGGCGTGATCGTCGCAGCTCCGACGGCAGGATCCGCGGGTGTCGTGCCCGGCTGCGTGCTGGCGCTCGCCGATCACCTTCAGCTCGACGACGAGCAAGTCATGGACGCGCTCTACTGCGCAGCCGCCATCGGCCTCAACCTCACCACAAGCGCCTGCGTTGCCGGCGCCGAGGGCGGCTGCCAAGCCGAGGTCGGAAGCGCCGCCGCCATGGCAGCCGCCGCGCTGGTGCAGATGCTCGGCGGCACGCCCGAGCAGGCGCTTGACGCCAGTTCCATCGCGCTGAGTAACCTGCTGGGCCTCGTTTGTGACCCCGTCGGTGGCCTCGTGGAGGTGCCCTGCCAAAACCGCAACGCCATCGGCGTGGCAGCGGCCTTTAGCTCGGCACAACTCGCCCTCGCAGGCATTAAGAGCCTGGTGCCGTTTGACCAGATGGCACACGTCATGCTCTCGGTGGGCCACGCGTTGCCGGCCACGCTGCGCGAGACGGCAAAGGGCGGCATCGCGCAGGCTCCGGCCGCACTTTCGGCCTGTGCAAAATGCGGTGTGTGCGGATAGCGGCAAAGAACGACTCAAAGGTGGGACAAATGTCCCACCTCTTTTGAATGCCACCGTTTCCGTACCACAAACAGCAGGGCAATCGCTATAATGCAAGCCCAGTAAAAACACGATGAACCGCAAGGCGAAAATCGAAGGATATGCATACGATGTCGCAAAACGATCGAACTCAACTGATTCCCGATCCGCAGCAGCCGAGCAGGCACACCGGCGGCGTTCAGTCGCCGCGTCCTATCGCGCCGAGCCACGGTCAGCAGCGTGGTGCGGCAAACGCTTCCCAACGCCCGAACCAACAGCGACAGCAGCGTCAACAACGTCAGCAGCGCCAGGCAAACGGCAATGCGCCCAAGCAGACCCCCACGCACGCTCGAGGCGATCGCGGCCCCGCGCGCAAACCCGCCGAGAACAATAAGTCGGGCAAAAAGACGACGCTCTTTGTCATCCTGGGTCTAATCGTCATTATCTATATCGTAGGCGTCGTAGC
>CABUAL010000291.1 GCA_902489515.1 uncultured Collinsella sp.
AGGCGCCGCGCGCTCGGGCGGCGCGCCAGGGAGATAGTGGACGAGATAGTCGAGAAGCGCGGCCTCAAGAAGGAGTAACATCGGGACTTGCAGCGACGGACCTCAGGACGCTCTTACACCACGTCTACGCGCGCCACCACATATGCGGTCCAATTCGTCAAATTGTGTCTAATTTATATGCTACAGAATTAGTGCCCGTACTCATATTTGGCATTTTTTGACCAGAGGGACTTTTGACCATCGCAAATCAGCAACAAAACGGGCTCCGGATCGCCAAATCATGCCGCATATGACACACCCAGCAGTCCGGAACCCGATCCAAATTGAGTTATTACGCTGCGTTAGCCCAAGACACCCGACAGGATCTCGATCAGACTGTCCACGTCGGCTTCCTCGCAGACGAGCGGCGGCAAGAAACGCAGCGTATGAGCACCCGTAGCGTTAATCACGGCACCGGCGGCCAGCGCGCGGGCAACAATATCATGTGCGTCACCCGCGGCATCATCCAAATCACAGCCGAGCATCAGGCCACGGCCACGCACCTCTACCACATGCGGAAGCTTAGCCAGCGCCTGCTCCATATAGGCACCCACCTTGGCAGCATGCTCGGCATAATCGCCGCGCACAAGCGCGGAGAGCGTCGCGGCACACGCCGCGATGGCCAAGCAGCTACCGCCAAAGGTCGAGCCGTGGTCGCCCGGCTTAAACACGTCGGCAATCTCCTTCTTTGCCACGACGGCACCCATGGGCACGCCATCAGCAATGCCCTTGGCAAGGCTCATGATGTCGGGCTCCACGCCATAGGTCTGGAACGCAAATGGCTTGCCGGAGCGGAAGATGCCGCACTGGACCTCGTCGGCGATAAGCACGGCGCCCACTTCGTGTGCCAGGTCGCGCGCTGCCGCCATAAACTCCTCGGTCATAGGGTGCACGCCACTCTCACCCTGGATCGGTTCGAGCATTACAGCGCATATTTCACTGCCCAGCTGCTTAAAGATCGCACGCAGTTCATCGACATCGTTGGGCGTGCAGGCCACAAAGCCACCCGGCAGCGGGCGGAAGCTGTCCTGCAGCCAATCCTGCATGGTGGCGGCAATGGTCTCGAGCGTACGGCCGTGGAAGCCGCCGCGCATGCACACGATGGTGTTGCCGCCATTACCGGCACGCTTGGCGTACAGGCGCGCGAGCTTCATCGAGCCCTCGTTGGCCTCGGCGCCGGAATTGGCAAAGAACGTCTCCCACACCTGCTCGCCCGCAGCCGGGGCACCAAGAGCAGCTGCCGTGGTCTCATCGCCGGCGGCAATGGCATCGGCAAGCACGCGCGCACCATCTACGTCGTCGTTAGCAAGCTTGGACAGCAGCGCCGCGACCTGTCCGCGCTGCTCGATGTAAAAGTAATTGGAGACATGCATGAGCTTTTTGGTCTGTGCCTCGAGCGCCGAGAGCACAGCCGGGTCGCCATGACCTAGGCTGCACACGCCGATGCCGGCAAGAAAGTCGAGGTACTCACGGCCATCGTCGCCGGTGAGCTTCATGCCGTGACCCTCGACAAACTCGACCGGAGAGCGGCCAAAGGTATGCATAACGTAATGGGATTCAAGCGATTGCTGAGCTGCAAGTGACATGAGATGCCTTTCGTTGGGCGCCAGACGGCGCGGGGCTATGGGTGCAGGAATGGGGCGGCTGAGGGTCAGCTAGACCGTCTGAAGCTTCTCGACCTCGTCAAGGTTCTCGGTCAGACGCGCAGCAAACGTCGAAAGCGGATGCGGATGCGTATCGAACTCGTAAGCCGTCTCGGTGGAATGGATCACGGTGCCGACGCCGGCATCGGTCAGCAGCTCCAGGAGCAGCGAATGCGGCGTAGTACCGTTAATGATGTGGGCACGAAATACGCCGCCGGTAAGCGCATCGACGGCCGCACGCAGCTTGGGAATCATGCCCTTATCGACCTCGCCGCCGTAGAGCATTTCGTTAACCTCGTCGAGCGTTAGGTTGGAGATAAGCGAGTCCTTGTCGCTAAAGTCCTTGTACAGGCCATCGACATCGGTCAAAAAGATCGCCTTATGCGCGTGGAGCGCCGCGGCAACGGCACCGGCGGCGGTGTCGGCGTTGATGTTGAAGAAACCGCCGTCCTCCCCCGCCGCGACGGTAGCGATGACGGGGATGTACTCGCTATCG
>CABUAL010000292.1 GCA_902489515.1 uncultured Collinsella sp.
GCGACGTTGCCGGCACCGACCTTGACGTCCTCGCCGTAGTTGGCGCGAATCCACTCGATGGTGCGCTTCTGCCACTCGCTGAAGCCCTCGGAGGAGTCGATGCACAGGACATCGGCGCCGGCCTCGATGAGCAGCGGCACGCGCTCGGCATAGTCGCGGGTGTTGATACCGGCGCCGACCATGTAGCGCTTGTCGTTATCGAGCAGCTCGTTGGGGTTGGTCTTGTGGCTGTCGTAGTCCTTGCGGAAGACGATGCCCATGAGGTGATCGTTGTCGTCGACGATGGGCAGGGCGTTGAGCTTGTTGTCCCAGATGACGTCGTTGGCAACCTTGAGGCTGATGTTCTTGTCGCCCACGATGAGCTGCTCACGCGGGGTCATGAACTCGGAGACCTTCGTCTGGTGGTCATCGCGGCTGGGGCGATAGTCACGGCTGGTGACGATGCCCAGGAGCTTACCCTTGGGAGTGCCGTCGTCGGTAACCGGCATGGTGGAGTGACCGGTCTTCTCCTTGAGCTCAATGACCTGCTCCATGGTCATGTCGGGGGTCAGCGTGGAATCGGACTGAACGAAACCGGCCTTGTGATCCTTGACGGCCTTGACCATAGCGGCCTCGGACTCGGCGCTCTGGGAACCGTAAATGAAGGACAGGCCACCCTCGGTAGCGAGCGCGACACCCATATCGACGCCCGAGACGGACTGCATGATGGCGGAAACCATGGGGATGTTCAGGGTGATTGCCGGCTTCTCACCGCGCTTAAAGCGGGTTAGCGGCGTCTTAAGAGAGACGTTGTTGGGGATGCACTGCGAGGACGAGTAACCAGGGACCAGCAGATACTCCGAAAACGTGTGGGACTCACCGGGAAAGAACGTAGCCATGTTTCTCCTTTTTCCATGCGACCGGTCGGCTGCAGGCCTCGTAGGACCCAGCCCAACCTTGGGCGCCCAATACTGGGGAAGTATCTTAACGCACTTTGACTGCTACAATGCATGTTTTAAGAAGAGCACACGAGGGTTTGACGCAGGCTTTGCGTTTGCCCAGCAAACACTTTAGCGGGAAGACGTGGAGCACATGGAGTACAAGACGACGGCAAAGTTGGTCATTCAAGCGTGCGACAAAGATCTGCCGGGCGTGTTCGGCCACGGCTGCGTCTTGCTGCTGCAGGGCATCGCCCGCGAGCACTCGCTCAACCGCGCCGCCAAGAGCATGGGCATGGCGTACTCCAAGGCCTGGCGCATTGTGAACGAGGCCGAAGGACAGCTGGGCTGCAAGCTCATCGAGCGCGACGGAGCCCGCGGATCCACCCTCACCCCCGCCGGCGAGCGAGCCATAGCGGCCTACGAGGAGCTGCAGACCGACATCAACAACGTCATCGCCACCAAAGCCAACACCCTCATCGCCAGCATCAAAAAGTAGCTCATTTGGGACGGGGCCTTATAGCCACACAACCCCTTCTCATAAGTTGCGGTGAAATAGGGACTGTTTATGCGGTTAAAGCCGTAAATCAATCCCTATTTCACCGCAACTTATGGAGTTGAGGATGATTTAGCTAGTTGCGGAGGGCATTATCTAGGGTGGCGGCCACGATCAAGGGGTCGTCGGTGCCGGCGAAGAGGCGGACGGTGCTCCCCTGTTTGCCGCGTGGGGCCGAAAGGCGCGTCGTTGCGCCGCCGGCGGACGATGTGCGAAACTCCCCCGGCAAAGCACCGAACAGCTCCCCCGAGCTAAGCTCGATAAGATCAAATTCAACTGCCGGGCCAAAGCCGTGCTCGAGGATTCCCGTTGAAACCGAATGGTCGGGATGCGAGCTCAGTCCGGGATAGCGCACGTTGCACACCATCTCGTTGGCGGCCAGATACTCGGCCAGCGCACGGGCGCGGTCGAAATGCGCCTGCGTACGGACGTCGAGCGAGTCCAGTCCCCGCTCCAGCACACCGGCCTCGTCAGCAGTCAATTCAAACTTGGCCAAGCCACAGCCCTCAAGCAGGGTATGCGCGCACTCGGCCGCGGCATCCACACGATGGCGCTTGAGCTGCGAGCGCGCGACCGATACGGCAACCAACTTGCGCGGAGCATCACCGGCGCATACGCGATCGAGCGCCTCGAGCGACAGCGCAGAACCCAGCCGCAGCGAATCGCAGCCAAAAGCTGACGCCACGGTGTTGTCCACAAC
>CABUAL010000293.1 GCA_902489515.1 uncultured Collinsella sp.
TACCGTTGATGTACTCAGCATTGACCCAGTCGAGCTTCTTGGGGTCGAAGGTCGCCGGGTTCTTGGAGATGCGGTCGAGCGAGAACTTGCTGGCCAGGACATCGCGCGGGATGATCGTGGTCTCGCCGTCGAGCGACCAGCCGAGCAGCGCCAGGTAGTTGACGAAGGCGTCGGACAGGTAGCCGGCGTCGCGATACTCCTCCACCGAGGTGGCGCCGTGGCGCTTGGAGAGCTTTTTGCCGTCGGCGCCCAGGATCATGGAGATGTGGGCGAACGTGGGCACGGGAGCGCCGAGGGCCTCGTAGACCATGACCTGACGCGGGGTGTTGGACAGGTGGTCGTCGCCGCGGATGACATGGGTGATCTTCATCATGGCGTCGTCGACGACGGTCGCGAAGTTGTACGTGGGCGTGCCATCGGAGCGGAAGATGACAAAGTCGTCGAGCTCCTTGGCGTCGAAGGTCACCTCGCCGTGGACGGCGTCGTGGATAACGACGTCGCCGCGGTCCTCGGGCACCTTGATGCGCAGGACGTAGGACTCGCCGGCCTCGATGCGGCGGCGGGCCTCCTCGGGATCAAGATCGCGGCAACGGCGCTGATAGCCCTGGAAGGGGTCCTTGCACTCCTGCGCGGCCTTGCGGTCGGCGTCGAGCTGCTCCTTGGTGCAGAAGCAGGGATAGGCCTTGCCCTCGTCCCAAAGCTTCTGGGCGGCCTGCTTGTACAGGTCCAGGCGCTCGGTCTGGGCGTAGGGGCCAAAATCGCCGCCCACCTCGGGACCCTCGTCCCAGTCCAGGCCCAGCCAACGCATGGCGCGCAGGATGATCTGCGTGTTCTCGTCGGTGGAGCGGGTGGGGTCGGTGTCGTCGATACGCAGGATGAACGTGCCGCCGTTTGCGCGGGCGAAAGCCCAGTTATAGATAGCGGTGCGGGCGCCGCCGATGTGCAGCTTGCCCGTCGGTGAGGGTGCAAAGCGGACGCGAACGTCTGATGCCATGGAAATCTCCTCGATTGCAGGATGGATGTCTAACCGCACCAGTATAAAGCATCAAAGCAACCTCCGCACAAAGGGCACCGACTCACTCATTGGGGACAGACTTAAATGACCAGTCATTGGGCAACCTGTCGGCACTTAGGAAGGCTGGTCATTTAAGTCTGTCCCCAATGAGTAGGTGCGGAAAGGGTGTGAATGTTTGATTTACGCGCTATGATGTGCCCTTGCATAGAGAGCCCGGCGGAATGGTAACGGTCGCCGGGACACGTTTTTGAAAGGACAATCATGTCAGAAGAACTTCGTTCCATCCCACCCCAACACGGGTCCTTCGTTTTTACGTCGGAGTCGGTGACCGAAGGCCATCCCGATAAGATCGCTGACCAGATCAGCGACGCCGTCCTCGATGCAATCCTCGCCAAAGAAATAGAGCTGCAGGAGCAGGGCTACATCGCCCCCAACGGCGTGCCTGCCAACGTGGAGAACGTCCGCTGCGCCTGCGAGACCCTCGTGACGACCGGCACCGTCATCGTCGCCGGCGAGATCCGCACTCAGGCCTACGTCGACGTGCAGGAGATCGCCCGTGGCGTTATACGCCGCATTGGCTACAACCGTGCCAAGTTCGGTTTTGACTGCGACACCTGCGGCGTCATGAGCCTCATCCATGAGCAGTCGCCCGATATCGCGCAGGGCGTTGACGAGTCCTTCGAGACCCAGACCGGCGCTACCACCGACCCGATCGACCTGATCGGTGCCGGCGACCAGGGCATGATGTTCGGTTATGCCTCCAACGAGACCAAGACCCTTATGCCCATGCCACACTACCTGGCAAGCCGCCTGGCCGAGCGCTTGGCCGCCGTGCGTCACGACGGTACCCTCGCCTATCTGCGTCCCGACGGCAAGACCCAGGTCACCGTGCGCTATGAGGAAGGCAAGCCCGTCGAGGTCACGACCATCGTCATCTCCACGCAGCACGCCGCCGAGATCGAGGACATGGGCAAGATCAAGGCCGACCTCATCGAGCACGTCATCACCCCGGTCATGGCCGCCGAGAACATGCCGTGGGACAACGCGGACATCTACGTGAACCCCACCGGTCGCTTTGTCGTGGGCGGCCCCATGGGCGACACGGGCCTCACCGGCCGCAAGATCATCGTCGACACCTACGGCGGCTCGACCA
>CABUAL010000294.1 GCA_902489515.1 uncultured Collinsella sp.
CCGTTTGCCTGGCGCCCATTGCCGGCGTCGACGTCTCCTTCTCCAACGCTTCGTCTGCCGCCACCAAGGTCAACTCGGCATGGAAACACTATAAGCTCACCGTGACAGGCGATGACTTTAGCTGGACCTATCAGCCCGAGTCCGATGAGCCCATCGTCGACGGCGAAGCTGCCGCAAAAGAAATCATCAGCCACAACGAAGCCTTTATTTGGCCGGTCCGCCTTGTGGAATCCTTAAGCGGCAAGACCAAAACAACCGCTACCTCCAACGAAGTCGATCTTGATCAAGACGTCGACCTGTCCATGCTCTCCGACACCTTTGACCAAAAGAAGTTTGAGAAGGATCTGGGCGCTGCCATCGACGAGTTTAACGAGGGCCGTTCGGGCACGTTCGAGGCCAATAGCTCCTATGACGAGCAGGCCGGCAAGTTTACCGTCGAGAAGGCGCGCTCCAACGAAAAACTCAACCGCGAGCATGTCATTAAGTATGCCGAGCTCGAGCTTGCCTCGCTGGCCGAGTCCGTAGATCTTTCCAAGCTCGGCAACGATGCCTATGAGCCGCTCAATGGAACGCTGACCGATGATCAGATTCAGGCCGCATGCGATGCCGCCAACAACTTTCTGGGCGTCAACGTGACCCTCAAGCTCAACGGCGAGGATGCCGGCAAGGTTGATGGCAGCTCCGTATTGCAGTGGATCAGCTTTGCCGATCCCGCCAACCCAACGCTCGATACGTCGCAGATCAGCAACTGGGCAGCCGAACTCGCCAACGGCTTTAATACCGTGGGCTCCACTCGCTGGTGGACGCGCGCCGATGGCAAGCAGTGCGCCGTCGAAGGCGGCGACTTTGGTTGGTCCATCGACAGCAGCTCGCTCGCCAAGCAGGTCGAGGACGCCATTAACAACAAGCAGACCGGCGAAATCGAGATCAAGTACTCCCAGAAGGCCGACACCTTTACCGCAAAGGGAGAGCCCGACTGGAAGGCGTATATCGACGTCGACTTGTCCGAACAGCACGCGCGCTACTATGACGAGAGCGGAAATATCGTTTGGGAGGCCAACTTTATCTCGGGCAAGCCGGGCGAGGACGCCACGCCCGAGGGCGTGTGGCAGATCAACAGCAACGACGGCGGCAGCACCCTGATCGGAGCCAAGGACCCCGAGACCGGCAAGCCCAAATACGAGAGTCCGGTGAGCTACTGGATGCCGTTTGAGGGCAACATGATCGGCTTCCATGATGCCACCTGGCAAAACGACAAGAGCTTCGATAACGCCGAGTCGTACAAATGGTGCGGCAGCCACGGCTGCATCAACCTGCGCCTGGCAGACGCCAAGGCACTTCACGACTGCATCAAAGTCGGCCTGTGCGTGGTTGTCCACTCGTAGTGCAACGCGCGCATTCCTACAACGTGGAACCGCTGCGACCAATCTAACAGTTCCGAAAGAAACCGTCCTATGCGCCCGCCCCAACCGGTGGGCGCATATAATTATCGAGGTTCTTTCTATAAAGGAGACGCTATGCCGAATGTCCCCACGATCACCCCGGGCCCAGATGATACCGAGAACACGCCCGAAGGTGCCACCGAAACGATTCCTCTGATTACAAACGTACATGCCGACAAGCAGAGCGGACGCACGAACGATACGGCCGAGATTTCCGATGAAGAGGCATATGCCAAGCTCAAGGCAAAGCGTGCCGAACGTCGACGCAAAAAGCTGATTCGTCGCGGTATTGCCGCCGGCGTCGTGGGTGCCATCGCGCTCACTGCCATTGTCGCAACCCTTGTTATCAATGCGCAGCCACAGGGCGCTAGCGATCCTGTGACCGACATGGCGACCGAGGGCACGTTTACCACAACGGTCGAGGCGAAAGGCCAGCTCAAACCCATTTCGTCCTCAGTGGTCTCCCCTTCTGTCGACGGCACGGTCGATTCGATCAACGTGCAGGCAGGCCAATCCGTCAACGAGGGCGACATGCTTATGACCATTAAAAACGACGAGCTCGATCGCAACGTTGCCGAGGCACAGCGTGCAGTTGCAGCCGCTCAGGAAGACCTCGCCAACGCGCAGAAAGCCGCAGCTGCTGCGCAGGCCACCCCAACGACGGACGTCGAGGGAGCTTCCGCAGCGGCTGGCGTCTCCGCCGCATCAGTGGACACGAA
>CABUAL010000295.1 GCA_902489515.1 uncultured Collinsella sp.
GCGGCGGGCTCGCCCATGAGGGCGGCATCCTGGGCGGCGACGCCCTCGGTCACGCCGGCGGCCTTGGCATCGCGTGCGAGCACGGTGCGCGTATAGCTGATGGGAGCCCACAGGCTCTCGGGCCAGCACCAGCAGGTGACGTCGGAGACGCCATCGACCTCGGGCACCGGAACGCCCCAGTCGATGTTGCCGGTGATGCGGAAGGGTACGAGCGCCTTGCCGCTGCGGAAGCGCACGCCGCCGTTGGCGAGCACCGCGTGGGCATCGTCGCGCTCCTTCCAGCTGGGGAAGGTGACGGTAAAGCTGCTCTTGTTGCCCTCGGGCTCCAGCACGGTGTGCTCGGGAAGCTGATCCTCGACGGCATCGAAGGCCTCGCGGAACTTGTTCTGGATGTAGAGCTGGGCCGGCAGCAGCCACTCTTCCATGGTCTTGGAGACCACGGAGCGAACCTGCGGGTTCTGGGCGAGCTTGGCGGTATAGGTTTTCATAAAGTCGAGGTAGGCCGGCAGGTCGAAGTAGAGGTTGTCGACCGGGCGCAGCTCGGGCACCTCGCCGGTGAGCTGGCTTTTGGGCGCGATGAGCTCCTCGGGCTCAAACTGGTGACCCAGGTCGCACTCGTCGGCATAAGCCTTCTCGGACTTGCAGCCCTGGATGGGGCAGCGGCCGATCACCTGGCGGCCGTTGAGGAACGTGCCGGCCTTGGCGTCGTAGAACTGCAGCGTGGAGCGCTTGGAGATGGTGCCCTGTTCGTGCAGACGCTCGATAATCTCGGCGGTCACCTCGTTGTGAATCTGCGCAGCCGGCTCAAGGCCCGAGCCGCCGTAGATATCGCAGCTGATGTTGTAGTTGTTGAGGGTCGCTGCTTGGCGGGAGTGGTTGGACTCGACGTACTCGCTAATGGACTTGTCGTAGCCTTCGTTCTCCTTGAGCTTGCGGTAGCTCTCCATGATGGGCGAGCCGTAGCAGTCGGTGCCCGAGGTGAAGATAACGTTCTCGCGGCCCAGACGGTCGCGCAGGAAGCGGGCGAAGAAGTCGGCCGGGACAAAGACGCCGCCAACGTGGCCAAAGTGAAGGCCCTTGTTGCCGTAGGGCTCGCCGGCGGTAACGATGGCGCGGCGAGGCCAGCTGGGACGGTCGTTCATGGAGTATCTAGATGCCATGGGACTCCTTCGCATATGGTGAGGGCGCAGCCGGGCGCAAGGCTTGGCGACGCGGTGGTCAATTCGTGCATATCGTTCGACATTATCGCACATGCGGGCGGGTACGTGGCAGGGGCGCTATCCTAAGATGCTATGAATGAGATTTCCAACATACATGCGTTTGAGGACGAGGTTTTTCTGCACGCCTGCTTTGTGTGGGGGATGGCCGTGCTCGGCGCATTTGCCGTGTGCCTGGTGCCGGTGTTCATGCTGCTGGGTGGACCCGCGGACCTGGATGCGGCTGACGCGGGTGGTTGGACGGCTATCTTGGGCTGGCTAGTCGGCTTGGCTGCGGTTTCGGCGGCGTCATTTGCCGTGCACGAGTTGGTGCACGGCGTGTTCTTTAAGCTGTTTGCGCCCGCCGGTGCTCGGGTGACCTTTGGGGCAAATCTCGAAACCTGCATGATTTACGCCTGCGCCGAGGGCGTGGTGTATTCGCGCCGGCGGTACGTGGCAGTTTGCCTGGCGCCGACGGTTGTTGTGACGGCGGCGTTTGCCCTAGGGTTTGCGCTCTCGGGCTATCCGCTGCTGTGCTACCTGGCGGCCGGCTTGCATTTGTCGGGCTGTGTGGGCGACTGGTATTACGTGCGGACCATTTTGCGCGACCGCTGCATTGTCGCCTGCGAGGACACGTCCTTTGGCGTGCGCTTTTTCGGGTGAGGAGATGTTGATGAAGCCGTTGCTGTTGCACGCCTGCTGTGCGCCGTGCTCGCTTGAGCCGGTTCGCCTGCTGCGCGAGGAGGGGTTTGAACCCACAATCTGCTGGACCAACCCCAATATTCAGCCGCGCGATGAATGGCAGCGCCGCCTGGACGAGCTGCGCCGGTGGTGTGCCGACGGCGGCATCGAGCTTATCGAGGCAGGGGAGGACCGCGAGCGCTGGGAGACCGGCGTGGCGATACATGCCAAGCTCGCGCGAGCGACGCGTGGCCTCGGGATAATACGGACGA
>CABUAL010000296.1 GCA_902489515.1 uncultured Collinsella sp.
GGCGGGTGTTTGGCTCGACCTCGGTTTGAACACTGCGCTTGACCACGCGGGTCTTGCCGTCATTGTGTATCTTGCTCTCGTGCTGACTGAGTCCCTCTGGCGTCGTCTTCGCCAAATCCCGGGCATTGGCATGGGGGACGTCAAGGCACTCTTTGCCCTTTGTACCTTCGATCCCCTGGGCGGCGTTGTCGCGTTTGCGGTTGCGCTCCTGACCCTTGCCGTCGCTTGCCTCATCGCAAAATCACGCTCCCTGCCATTGCTGCCGTTTTTGGTGCCTATTTTTGCCATAATCGAGGTCGTGGGCTGCACTTTGTAACCGATTGCGCATCCTTCTTAAGGAGCATGCCATGGCAACTAATCAAGAAACGGCCGTCATTAAGGCGCGCATGGACCGTATCCCCTCGGCGTTGTCGCCCGAACTTGTCGAGCGCATTGCCGCCGATCGTGCTTCGGGCTATGTCAACCCGTATCGTTGCAACGACGATCAGGTCATTCGTCGTATTGATCGCGCCGCCGACAAAGGTACGCTTATGCGTCCGGCGTTTATGCGCGATACCGAAAAGATACTTCATCTTCCGGCGTACACCCGTTATGCAGGCAAAACGCAGGTCTTTAGCTTCCGTAGCAATGACGATCTGTCACGCCGCGGTTTGCACGTGCAGCTTGTCTCCCGCATTGCGCGCGATATCGGTCGCGCCCTGGGGCTCAATTGCGATCTGATCGAGGCGATTGGCCTGGGTCACGACTTGGGACACACGCCTTTCGGCCATGCCGGCGAGCGCTTCCTCAACGATATCTATCATGAGCGTACGGGGCGTTATTTTTTCCATAACGTGCAGTCGGTCCGCGTGCTCGACGCACTGTACGGCCGCAACGTGTCGCTCCAGACGCTCGACGGCGTGCTATGCCATAACGGCGAGTACGAGCAGCGTGTGTTTGAGCTCTCGGACATGAGCTCCTTTGACCAGTTTGACCAGACGGTTGAGGATTGCATTGCCACGGGCTATAGCGCAATTGGGCATCTGCGTCCCATGACGCTCGAGGGCTGCGTCGTTCGCATCTCGGATATTCTTGCCTACGTCGGTCGTGACCGTCAGGATGCGATCGCGGCGGGCCTGCTGTCACCCGACGCTTTTGATGATGGCCGGGGCGGTGCCTACAACAGCTTGATCCTTACGCACGCTTCCATCGATATCGTTGAGCACAGCTATGGTAAGCCGCGCATCGAGATGAGCGAGGACCTGTTTGAGGAAATCCGCCGAGCCAAGCGCGAGAACTACGAGAAGATCTATAGCAAGGGCGGTATCGAAGGCGATTCCGAGGTGGAGCTGCGCGAGGCGTTCGAAAAGCTCTACGACCGTTGCCTGCGGGATCTAAACAGTGGTGACGAGTCCTCTTACATCTTTAAGCACCATATTTCGCGCATTGAGCAGCAGCTTTCCTACTACGATCGCACCTATGCCTGGCAGGAGAACAAGGATCAAGCCGTGGTGGATTATATCGCGAGCATGACGGACGGTTATTTCTGCGAACTGACGAGCAAGCTGTTCCCGGGTCTAAAGTTTCCGCATCGTACCTATATTAACGAACGGTAGTTCGTATCCTTTCGGTATACTGGTTAGTTGAAAACGTTTTTGATTGATACACGGGATGGCTATGGACGACCTTTTTTCTGCTTCGACGCGCGAGCGTTCCTTTCAGAATGCGCCGCTTGCGGTGCGTATGCGCCCCAATTCGCTCGACGAGTATGTGGGCCAGCAAAAGGCCGTCGGTAATGGCTCATGGTTGCGTGCCGCGATCGAACACGACGTGCTTTCCAGTGTGATTTTGTATGGGCCGGCTGGTACGGGTAAGACGACGCTGGCCCATATTATCGCCAACCATACTAAGAGCGAGTTTGTCGAGGTCAGCGCTGTGACGGGCACCGTGAAGGACTTGCGCCGCGTGATTGATGAGGCCAAGACGCGCCTGAATACCTACGACCGCCGCACCATTCTATTCATCGATGAGATTCACCGCTTCTCTAAGTCGCAGCAGGATGCCCTGCTGCATGCAGTTGAGAACCGTACCGTCATTATGATTGGCGCCACGACGGAGAATCCGTACTTCGAGGTCAACTCGGCACTGTTGTCGCGTGGGCGTGTG
>CABUAL010000297.1 GCA_902489515.1 uncultured Collinsella sp.
ACCTCGATGGATAGCTCTTGCAAAAACGGCCCGCATCGCGAGCCGTTATATATGTGCATGAGAGTTTATACTAATTGTTTCACTTTTGCGTTCTAAGGTGAGCCTCTGCGCCGTGTCTCCCACGTAATTGCAAAGCTTTTTCTATTCTTTTGTTAGCCCGTGGCGCACTTGGGTATAATGCCAACCGTTCGCCCTATTAGCTCAGGGGATTAGAGCGTCTGCCTCCGGAGCAGAAGGCCGTTGGTTCGAATCCAACATGGGGCACCCTCGAACGTAAGACCGTCCGAACCTCGCATGGTCCGGGCGGTTTTCTTATACCGACGCGACGTGATGGGACAAGGTATGGCAGCAACGGATATCGAGCACGGACTCTCGACCGCCGAGGTCGAGGAGCGCATCGCCGCCGGTAAGATCAACCGCAACATGGAACTCAAGACCAAGTCGGTCCGCGAGCTCATCATCGAGAACCTCTGCACGCTGTTTAACTTGATCAACGTGGTTTTGGCGATTTTGGTGTTGCTGACCGGTTCGTTTAAGAACCTGACGTTCCTGTTCGTGGTGTTCTTGAACACGGCAATTGGCGTCATCCAGTCCATGCGCTCCAAGCGGATGGTCGATAAGCTTACGCTGCTCACCTCTAAGAAGGCCATCGCGGTGCGCGACGGCGCCGAGGTAGAGCTCGACCTGGACCAGATCGTGCTCGACGATATCATTCGCCTGGGGCGCGGCGACCAGATTCCCGCCGACGCCGTGGTGGTGTCGGGTGAGGCACTCGTGAACGAGAGCCTGCTGACGGGCGAGAGCGATCTCATCAAAAAGCAGCCCGGCTCCGAGCTCATGAGCGGCAGCTTTATCGACTCGGGCCTGCTGCGCGCCCGCGTGATCCATGTTGGCGCCGACAACTACGTGGCCAAGATCAACAACGAGGCCAAGTACGTCAAAAAGGTCAATTCCGAGATCATGAATGCGCTCAACGCCATCGTGCGCTTTGCGAGCCTCATTATGATTCCGCTCGGCCTGGCGCTCTTTGCCTCGAGTGTGAGCGAGCTGTGGGATGCCGCCGGTACGCCGGGCGATAGCGCGCTTTCGTGGTGTTTTTCCGAGCTGCTTGCCGGTCGCGTGCCTTCGTCGGCGCTGCTGTCTACGGTGGGCGCTCTTTTGGGCATGATTCCGCAGGGCCTGGTGCTGCTGACTTCGTCGGTGCTTGCCATCGCCACGGTGCGTCTGGCGCGCCGCAAGGTACTCGCGCAGCAGCTCTACTGTATCGAGACGCTCGCGCGCGTCGACGTGCTGTGCCTGGACAAGACGGGCACCATTACCTCGGGCCGTATGGAGGTCGAGGGTACCTACCCGCTGCCTGTTGAGGGCGTTGGCTTTGGCGCGGACTCGGACGAGGCAGCTGTCCCCGTCGAGACCACGGTCCTGGATTTTGCGCTCGCCAACGTGGCGCGTGCCACCTCGGCAGACGCCAACGAGACCTGTCAGGCGCTGCTCAACTATTACGCTGACCGCCCGGTCGAGGTTTCCGAGCCGCTGGCGGTCATTCCGTTCTCTTCGTCCAAAAAGTGGAGCGGCGCCTCGTTTGCGCAGGGCTCCTATGTGATGGGCGCAGCGCAATTTGTGCTTTCGGAGCGCGTCTTTGCGCAGGTCGAGAATCGTGTGGCCGAGCTTGCCGACACCTGCCGCGTGCTTGTTGTGGCCCGTGTGGACGGCTTTACGCCCGACGGCGATATGGCGGGACCAAAGACGTGATAGCGGTCCACCGCCGCATCAATCGAGATCCGTACCTCGGCTGCCGAGACCATCGGCTACTTTAACGAGCAGGGTGTGACCCTCAACGTGATCAGCGGCGACGACCCGCGCACGGTGTCATCGATCGCGCGCGTGGTGGGCGTTCCGGGGGCCGATGCCTACGTCGACGCCACGACGCTTGATACGCCGTCCAAGATTGATGCGGCGGTGGACCGCTATCACGTCTTTGGTCGCGTGACGCCGCAGCAAAAGCGCGAACTCGTGCAGGCGCTCAAGCGTCGCGACCATACCGTTGCCATGACGGGCGACGGCGTCAACGACGTGCTGGCGCTCAAGGAGGCCGACTGCTCCGTGGCCATGGCCGCCGGTTCCGA
>CABUAL010000298.1 GCA_902489515.1 uncultured Collinsella sp.
GGCGCAGACCATCTTGGTGCCGCCGGCCTCGAGCGCTCCGATAAGTTGCTGCTCTTCCATAATATTCCTCTCTCTGGGACGAGTTGCTCCGTGACTAGAGTATAGGGCTCTAAACTATTTAAGAAAGCGTTATAAAAAGAAGCCTCGCAACGCGGCGGTGCGGGGCTTCTTTGGTTGCTTTAGTTGCCGGGCCGTCCTTACCCGCGCGGCTTGATTTTATCACGTAGCGACTTGAGGTTCTCCAGCGCCGCGTTAAGCGTCTCGTCTCGCTTGGCAAAGTGGAAACGAATCAGATGGTTGACGGGCTCGCGGAAGAAGCTCGAGCCGGGCACGGCGCCCACGCCCACCTTTGAGGCCAGGTCCTTGCAGAACTCGAGGTCGCTGTCGTAGCCAAACTCAGAGATATCCATCATCACGTAGTAGGCGCCCTGCGGTACGTTGTGCTTAAGTCCGATACTATCGAGCCCTTGGCAGAACAGGTCGCGTTTGGCGGTATAGAGGTCAAGGACCTCATCGTAATAGCTGCCGTCGAAATTGAGGGCGGTGACGACGGCTTCCTGCAGGGGAGCGGCGGCACCCACGGTGAGGAAGTCGTGGACCTTCTTGATGCGCTCGGTGATCTTGGCCGGGGCAATGGTGTAGCCAAGACGCCAGCCGGTGATGGAGTACGTCTTAGACAGCGAACTGCAGCTGATGGTGCGCTCGAACATGCCGGGCAGCGTGGCCATATAGACGTGCTCGTGGGGCGCGTAGACGATGTGCTCGTATACCTCGTCGGTAATGCAGTAGGCGTCGTACTTTTTGCAGAGGTCGGCGATAAAGGTGAGCTCCTCGCGCGTAAAGACCTTGCCGCAGGGGTTGGAAGGGTTGCACAGGACGATGGCCTTGGGGTCGTTGTCGCGGAAGGCCGCCTCGAGTGTCTCGCGGTCAAAGTCGAATGTGGGCGGGTTGAGCGGCACGTAGATGGGCTCGGCACCCGAAAGGATCGTGTCGGCGCCGTAGTTCTCGTAGAACGGCGAGAAGATGACGACCTTATCGCCGGGGTTCGTGACCGTCATCATGGCGGCCATCATGGCCTCGGTGGAGCCGCAAGTGACTACGATATTCTCGTTGGGGTTCACCGGCATGCCCATAAAGTGCTCCTGTTTGGCGGCGAGCGCCTCGCGCATGGCCTGGGAGCCCCAGGTGATGGAGTACTGGTGGTAAAGCGGCTTGGGGTCGGTGGCGATGGTGCCCAGACTATTGAGCAGCTGCGCCGGGGGATCGAAGTCGGGGAAGCCCTGCGACAGGTTGACGGCGCCATACTTGTTGGAGATGCGCGTCATACGGCGGATGACCGAATCGGTAAACGTTGCCGTGCGGTTGGAGAGTTCTTTCATGCCGGTCCTTTCGAGCATTTGCAGTGGGGCAAGTTTACTCCTATGAAACCGGTGGGATTTGCTCGAAATGGATCCGAAAAACTCTTTTCAAAATTCTTGAAAATTGGGGCTTGCATCGCGTGGCGTTCCTTGCAATAATAGTCGAGCGCGAAGCGCACAGGACACGGTGGGTGTAGCTCAGTTGGCTAGAGCGACGGGTTGTGGTCCCGTAGGTCGAGGGTTCGAGTCCCTTTACCCACCCCAGTTCTTGCTTCGTGTTGATATCGGGTCGTTAGCTCAGTTGGTAGAGCAGGGGACTCTTAATCCCAAGGTCCAGGGTTCGACCCCCTGACGGCCCACCAAAGTATGTTAAAGCGACTGGCTTCGGCCGGTCGCTTTTTTGTTGACCTTTCATGGGGTCGAACCCGAAAGGGCGCGTAGCTGGGAAAACGCGTAAGCATTTGCCAGCGCAGCGCGCAAGGCGCCTTGGCGCCGCAGCGGTCGCCTGCGCAGCAGGCTGACCCCCTGACGGCCCACCAAAGCAAGTTTAGACGGTCAACGAGAGTTGGCCGTCTTTTTTTGTTGACCTCGCATGGGGTCGAACCCGAAAAGGCGCGGCCGCTTTCACAGATCGAGCCTACCCTGGGGATCGGTAAAACCGTCAGTACCCTCCTTGAGTTTCTTCTCGTCTGCCTTCACGCGACGCTCGAGCTTTTTTGTATCCTCGGCAGGCGGATTGCGTTCAAACGCGGCGTTGACTCCA
>CABUAL010000299.1 GCA_902489515.1 uncultured Collinsella sp.
CGCGAGAAACCGTACGGCACACCGTTTCCCTTAGATTGCCGAGCGATCTCCATCAGCACCAGCACCTCGACACGCTTCATATCGTTGACACTCGCACGACCCTTGCCCGCCATGGCAGCCTCCTCAAACCGAGCACGAGCATCAAAAGCACCGCGCATGACCGGCGCATCCCTCGATGGCCGGCAACATCCATCATGGGTAGCCCCGCAAAGGATGTATCCACTGAGGTAATTGTATACCGCGCAAATCGCTTTTGGGCAGGTAAACGGCCTAAATTTCGGCAAATATAGCCCTAAAAACCCCTAAGTGCCGCATCGGGTGCGCACTCCGATACGGCGTCTCATCTCAATCTTAGCGATGGAAGAAACCGCGGCGCTCAAACTTGGGCTCACAGCACACGTTAATGCCCAGCTTGCGCAGCACCGTCTCGTCCGTAGGCGAGATAATCACGCTAAAGAAGGCGTCGCAGCCGCGCAGCTGCTCAAGACCCGAAAGAACACGAGTAGCCGTCTCGCTTGTGGCCGAGGTGATAGAGAGCGCCATGAGCGTCTCGTCGGTGTGGAGACGCGGGTTTTTGCTGCCAAGGAAATGCGTCTTGAGCTTGCTGATAGGCTCAATCGCCTCATCGCTGATGACCTCGAGCTCAAGATCGACGCCCGAAACATGCTTAAGCGCGTTCATGATGAGCGAGCTCGCGGCACCCAGACGCGTTGAGGTCTTTCCGGTCACTACCGAACCGTCCGGCATCACCATGGCACCCACGGGACCGCCCGTCAGTTGCTCCCTGGTGAGAGCAGCCGAGCGTGCCGGCGAATAGTTCTTGTCGATGCCGGCTTTTTTCATAATGAGTTTGAGACGGTCGACCTGCTCATCGCCCACGCCAGTACGGCGCACGCTTTCAACCGCGGCAAAATAGCGGCGCACGATCTCCATCTTGGAGGCATCTCGGCATGCATCGTCATCGGTAATGGCAAAACCGACCATATTGACGCCCATGTCCGTGGGGCTCTGATAGGGGCTCTCGCCCAAGATCTTTTCCATCAGAGCGCGAACAACCGGGAACGCCTCAACGTCTCGGTTGTAGTTAACCGTGGTCTTGTTATATGCCTCAAGATGGAACGAGTCGATGATGTTGGCGTCATCGAGGTCTGCCGTGGCAGCCTCGTAGGCAATGTTCACCGGATGCGTGAGGGGGAGATTCCAGACCGGGAAGGTCTCAAACTTGGCATAGCCGGCAGCGGTGCCATGCTTGTGCTCGTGATACAGCTGCGACAGGCAGGTGGCGAGCTTACCCGAGCCAGGGCCGGGCGCCGTCACGACAACGAGCGGACGCGTGGTCTCGACAAACTCGTTCTTGCCGTAGCCTTCATCAGAAACGATCAGGTCGACATCGTGCGGATAGCCCTCGATGGGATAGTGCAGCTTGGCGGGAATGCCGAGCGCGTTTAGACGATTGCGGAAGACGTCGGCAGCGGGCTGACCGGCATACTGCGTGATGACCACGGCGGCAACGGCAAATCCGTTCCCGCGGAACAGATCGACCAGACGCAGGACGTCCTCGTCATAGGTAATGCCCAAGTCGCCACGGGCTTTGTTCTTCTCGATATGGTTCGCATTGATTGCGATGATGACCTCGACGTCGTCGGCAATGCTCTTGAGCATGCGGAACTTGCTGTCCGGTTCAAAACCCGGCAGCACGCGGCTCGCATGATAGTCATCGAACAGCTTGCCGCCAAACTCCAAATACAGCTTGCCGCCAAACTGCGAGATGCGCTCCTTAATGTGAGCAGCCTGCAGCTCGATATACTTCGCGTTGTCGAAACCCTGGCGCATGTATGGCTCCCGTCCCGTTTCCATTTAATGTCCTAGGCGATTATAGCGGAGCAGACCCTCCCCCACCGACGAGGCCGGGGCAGCTAATTTGGGACGGGGCTTTTTTGACTACCCCCACATAAAGGGTAGTCAAAAAAGCCCCGTCCCAAATTAGCTGCCCCAAACGCACTTCCCCTGCACCAACAATGGCAACATCGCAGGTTGAGCATAAGTCAGCGAAAGCCCGCCAGAGCGAGCAAGGTGACGTGAAAGAGGAGGGCATAGGCCTTTTGGCCATGCCC
>CABUAL010000300.1 GCA_902489515.1 uncultured Collinsella sp.
ACCTTCGGATGTCTTTCCGCTCGAGGCATCGGCGCGCGGGTGGCTCAGGCGATTGATGCCGCCGGCGGGCTGGCGCCCGAGGCAGACGTTACGGGGCTCAATCGGGCATCTAAGGTCACTGATGGACAAAAAATCCACGTTCCAACGGTAGGGGAGCAGCAGGCGTCTATTGCGGAAGCCGGTGTTGATGGTGGGACTTCCGCATCATCGGGCGTGAGCGGCGCAACAGGCCTGGTAAACATCAATACGGCAAGCGCGGCAGAGCTGCAGACGCTCTCGGGCATCGGTCCCTCCATGGCCCAGTCGATTATCGATGAGCGGACAAAGAACGGTGCTTTTGCCTCGGTTGACGACCTGATGCGTGTGTCGGGAATCGGCGAGAAGAAGCTTGCCAAAATCAAAGATTGCATCTGCGTATGAGTGCGACCGAGCGCGAGCGTGTTATGCCTCCGCGGCCCCTGCTTCCGTGGACGATGACCCTGTGTGCCGGCATGTGCATGAGCTGCGTCTTGGTGCTCAACATGGCCGCTGATGCGCTGTTGAGGGAGCGGGCGCCAGCGGTCGGGCCGCTATGGACCATTCCCGTTGCGGCGGCGGTATTTGTTATGCTGGCTCAATCATGTGCGCGGCTTGCCCCTTTGAAGCGGTGGCTGTATGCCGCGTCCGTCGGTCTCGTGGCGGGAGCGGTCGTCTCGGCCTGGTGGGCTGTGGGTGCGCTAAGCGCCTCGAAGGCGCTCGACGGTCGAGCGGCAAGCAGCCTCGAGTTTGTCGTGCAGGGCGATCCATCAATAAACGACGACGTGTATTCCTATACCTGCGAGGCACGCGCGGACGGTAAGAACTTGGCAACGGTTCGCCTATCGTGCGACCGCGAGCTCAAGGTCGGGGCGCACGTGCGTGTTATCGGTCGCGTTTCGCGTTTTGAGAACGATGCGTATGGACGATCGCGCGTGCTCCGAGGCGAGGTATGCAAGGTAAAAGCCGTTCGGATTGTGTCGGTCGATGAGGGCTCTCCGGGGCCGCTGCTTCGGCTACGAAATGGGCTGCTTGCGTCCATCGCGCCTGCGACCGACCCGGCGCGTGCACTCATAGCCGGTGTCGTCTGCGGTCGTTCGGCCGAGCTGCGCGCCCAGTCGGCGGGCGACTGGTTTTCGGTGACGGGTACGGCGCATCTTATCGCCGTCTCCGGCAGCCATTTGTCTATCGTGGGGTTTGTAATTGAGGGCGTATTGCAAAAGACTCGGTGTTCACGTGGTCTTCGGCGGGTGATATTGGCGATAACGCTTGTGGGCTACGCTGCCTTTACGGGCGCGTCTCCCTCGGCCGTGCGCGCGTGCTGCATGGTGTTCGCGACGCTTGTCGTAAACGGCGCAGGGCGTCGCCGGCACGGCGCATCGGCGCTCTTCGTAACCATGTCCATCTTTGTGCTACTGCGGCCGACGGTGCTGTTCGAGATGGGCTTTCAGCTTTCATGTGCCAGCGTCTTAGCCATTCTGTGCTTTTGCCCCTATGCGACCTACGCTTTGGGTGAGTTGGGTGTGCCGTCGGGCGTTGCCAGCATGCTTTCCGTCACGCTGTGCTCGCAGTTGGCGACGCTCCCCATTACCATTCCTGCCTTCGGTACGTTCTCGCTCATTGCTCCGCTGGCAAATGCGGTCATCGGTCCGGTGGTGAGCGTACTGCTCGCTGTGTCGATCGTACTGGTTCCCTATTCGCTCGTGGCACCATTGCGGATTTGGGCGCTCATTGTGCCCATGGTTGCCGCCCGTTGCGCGCTGTTCTTCGAGCAGCTGTTTGCCGCCGTGCCGGGTGCATCCGTGAGTGTGCCGCCCGATAGCATGTTGATTTACCTAGTGCCGTGTTTGCTGGCGTTTCTGCTGGTCTGGTGGCCGCGTCCCCGTGCACGTCCTATGGCGGTGGGGCTTACGTGCCTGGTGCTCTTGGCTGCGATTCCGTACTTCTACTGGGATCGATTCGCTCCGCCTTCGGTGACGGTGCTCGATGTGGGCCAGGCCGATGCGATTCTTATCCGCCAGGGCGGCACAGTAGCGCTCGTCGACTGCGGGCTCGACGAGCGCG
>CABUAL010000301.1 GCA_902489515.1 uncultured Collinsella sp.
CGGTGCTCTCGGATGCCGCCGATCCCAACGAGACCTGCGTGCTGCCGGCCTTCGACAAGGATTTTGGCATCCCCAAGGTCGATATCCCCACACCGGTGTCCCTGCGCGATGATGTCCAGCCCAAAAAGCAAAAGGCCAAGCGCAAGGTCCATCCCGACGAGGATGCCTATCACAAGCACAAGCGCCATATCCCCAAACCGCTTATCGTCATCGCGGTGCTCGCCGCCGTGTGCGGTGGTGCGTATTGGTTTGTGACTGCCGATCCTATGGGCGTCATGCCCGGCTTCTACGATCAGTTTGGCCAGGCCGCCAAGACCACCTTCCCGTCGCGCCAAAAGGGCGAGGCCACCGAGAAAGAGTCCAAGCAAGAGGATGCGTCCGAGGTCGTTCAGGAGGAGACCGTCTTAACCGACGACCAGCTCTACGCCAGGCTCGACGGCCTGTACCAGACCATCGTGTCGTACAGCGACGATGATCAGATCGGCGAGGTCATCGATTCGTTTAATAACGGCTATCTGCGTACGCCGCTCTCCACCCGCCAGGAGCTGTCGCAGAGCGCTTATGCCCTGCGCGATCAGATTAAAAAGACCCAGGATGAGCTCAATAACCTCAAGGTTCAGGACGACACCGTCTATGCGGAGGACATCGATCATCTAAAGCAGCTTGCCGAGTGGATGTACGAGCGCGTCGACGTGATCTGCCAGAGCTGGGACATCTCGCTATCCATTCCCGACGGTGAGTCGCTGAGCGCTCACCAGAGTGAGATTTTGGCGCCCATCGCACAAGGCGGCAACAGCGCGCTTAACCAGTACGACGCCAACGTGAGCGCATGGAGGCCGCAGCAGCGTTCGTAATTTGTTGCCCTCCGGCGGCATAACCTGCGTGCGCAATTGATGGAAGCCCGTGCTTATTGCTACAATTCGTACAAATATGCTTTAAACGCACGAGGAAGGAACCACATGTTTGGTTTTAAGAAAGAGCTCTACACGCCCGAGTATCAGCTTGTCGGCGATGAGTGCGCGGTGATTGAGACGTCGAAGGGCACCATCAAGGTCAAGTTTGACGGCGAGGGCGCCCCCATTCACGTGGCGAACTTCTGCGAGCTTTCCACGATGGGTTTTTACGACGGCCTTAAGTTCCATCGCTATGTGCCCGGTTTTGTGATCCAGGGCGGCGACCCCAATACCCGCGATATGTCCGGCGCCGATGTCGCCGCCGGCCTTGAGGGCCCCGACGGCATGCCCGGTACCGGCGGCCCCGGCTACTGCATCAAGGGCGAGTTCGCTACCAACCCGCGTAACAGCCACGTCGACGGCGCGCTTGCCATGGCACGTTCCATGGATCCCGATTCCGCAGGTTCGCAGTTCTACTTTTGCCTGGGCGCCCAGCATAACCTCGACTCCGGCTACACCGTCTTTGGCACCACGGTCGAGGGCCTCGATGTGATTTCGCAGCTGCGTGCCGGCGACGAGATCGTCCACGTCGAGATCGTTCACGAGTAAAGGGGACTTCCTTGAATAGCCAGCTGATCCAACAGGGCCGCGCCGCTTATCGCGCGGGTGATTATTCCGCTGCCGCCCAGATGCTCGGTGCGGCAAAGACCCCCAGCGAGATTATGGGCGAGGCCGACCATCTGCGCGGCAACGCCTTGATGCACCTGGGTATGTATGCCGAGGCCGCCGAGGCCTACGCCGCCGCCCTCAACGACGGTACCTATGGCAAGCGCGGCGCGCTGCTCACCAACCGCGGCAAGGCGCTTGCTGCCGTGGGTGACTATGCGACCGCAGCCCAGGCGTTCTCCGCCGCAACTCAGGATGCATCCTATGCCACGCCGTTTAAGGCGTATCTGGGCCTGGGCAACGCCCTGTTCCAGTCGGGCGATTATGCCAACGCCGGTACCGCCTTCCGTCAGGCCGCCATCGATGGTGCCAACCCGGCTCCTGCCGCCGCCCTTGGCGATCTTGGCCGCTGCTTCATTAAGCTCGGCCGTCCGGCAGACGCCGTGGAGACCTACCGCACGGCCATCGACTTTGCCGGTCCGCCTTGAGACCCGTGTGGCGATGGCGACGACG
>CABUAL010000302.1 GCA_902489515.1 uncultured Collinsella sp.
GATGGGTGCTTCGGGTGCGGGCAAGTCGACGCTGCTTGCGCTAGCGGCGGGGGAGTGCGCGCCGTGCTCGATGGTGTTTCAGGATGCACGCTTGGTCGAATCCGCCTCGGCGCTGGATAACGTGTTGGTGTGCGCCGATGCGCGCGTGGATGCTTCGAGCGCCGCGGCATTGCTGCGCCTGCTGGTGCCAGGGATCGACGTGCATGCTCGCGTGGCCGAGCTTTCGGGCGGGCAGCGCCGTCGCGTCGAGATCGCTCGAGTCCTGCTGTGCCCGGGCGGCGCCGTTATTCTGGACGAGCCCTTTACCGGTCTAGATACCGCCGCACGCGACGCATGCGCCGAGGTCGTGCTCGACCTGCTCGACGGCCGCATGCTCCTGCTCGCCACGCACGATGTCGCCGACGCTCAGGCCCTCGATATCTCGGACATCATCACGCTCTAAATACTAACTCAGCTACAAAATGATTCGTTTTCCTCCGTTCCCATGGGGTCGGGTGTGGTATTCTATCTGCGGGGTAATACTTAGGAATACCAAGTAATACCAACGCCGCAGAAACAAACTCCGGATGCGGGCCAATCGGGTTGCCTTCACAGCCCGTCGCCCAGCCGCGTGGCCCGCATCTATCCGCACTACCGTCGTTTCAAAAAGGAAGCGCCATGGCAGAACACATGACCCCCGTAGTCGCGAAGGTCTTGCCCGAGGAGAAGGCAGCCTTCGCGGCGGCAACTCAGCTCGTGGGCACCACGCCGTCCAACGCCATCCGCATGTTCATCGCCGCCTTCAATCGCTGCGGCACCTTTCCGTTCGACATTTCGCCCAGCGGGGCCTTTGGCACTGTGCCCGATTCTCATCAATAAGTGATCCGTTTTCCTCCGTCCCCATGGGATCAGCTCTCTGCCGAGTTGTGGTAGAACTAGGGAACGGTTTTGAGGAGGTTGGCATGCTCAATGCGATGGCGTGGGCGCTTGCATGTTTTGGCGTTGTCGCTGCCGATATAGCCCTGAGCGTGGTTCTGTTTTCGGTTCTCGATGCCGTATCGGTGCTGACGGGCTATCCGATCGACAATCTCGATATCCAATGGTTCCAGGCTGCCGCTCAGACGGCGTCGTTTTTGATGGCGCTGCTGTGGTGGCGTTATCTGTGGCCCCGCTCCTTCATGGCGCGCCGGCAAGGTGAACGTCCGCTCGGCGGGGGAGCAAGTGCTGCATGGAAGCGCATCGCTTGCGTTGTCGTGATTGGCCTTGCCCTGCAGGTGGTCGTTGGCTACGTGACCGACGCCGTGCTGTCGCTGTTGCCCGACGCCGCGGCCGACTACAGCGAGCTTGTCGAGGAAACAGGTATGGGCGACACCAGCTATCTCGCCGTCCTGACTACGGTGCTCGGCGCCCCATTTTGTGAAGAGCTGCTGGTGCGCGGCATTATTTTTGAGTTTTCGCTCCGAGCGTTTAATCCGCAGTGCCGCCCACTTTGGAAGCGCCCGCGTCGTGCGAGCGCGCAGAACGGCGCCATGGTGCCCTGGGCGGCCCCAAGTACGTGGGGTATCGCCGCGGCGATTGTGCTGCAGGCGGCAATCTTCGGTTTTATGCACATGAATTGGGTGCAGGGTTGCTACGCGGGTGCCGCCGGCCTCATCTTTGGCTGGGTGCTCGTGACGACCGGAAAGCTCCGCTACACGATTCTGCTGCACTTTGCCTTTAATGCCGGGTCGTACCTCATGGGCCTGCTGTGGTTTGTGAACACGCCGTTCGACGTGGCAATTACGGTCGCTATCGTCGGCGTCATCCTCGTTGAGGCAATGCGCTCGCTGCGCCACGCGTGTGGGATGGACGCAGCGAGCGCATCGCTGCCCTAGTTGCGGCGTCCGCCGCCGTTGGCGCCCTGACGCCCCTGGGCCGCACGGTTGCGGCCCGCGGTGTTCTGTGCGCGCGACATGCCACCGTGGCCCTTGCTGCCTTTGGGTCCCTTGCCGGCGCCGCCAGCGCCACCGTGCGGCTTGCCGCCCTTCTTGCCGGTCCCGTGTCCGCCGCCGGCAGACGTCTCGCCCGGGCGGCAGGACTTCTACCC
>CABUAL010000303.1 GCA_902489515.1 uncultured Collinsella sp.
AGGCCCACCGCCGATGGCATCTACCAGCTTACGCCCGAGCAGGCCGATGAGCTTGCCCGCGTGCAAGATTCCCTCGCTGCGCTTTCGGCCCAGACGGCCATGGCCACGGCTCCGGCGCCCGCGATGGATGCTCCGGCCGTCGACCCGCTCGACCCCACGGGTGCTACCGGTCAGTTTATGCCCGACCCCTCGGACACCGGCTTCTTTACTCTGTCCGAGTCAGAGATGGTTCAGCAGGACCGCAAGGAGGCCAAGGTCCGTCGTCGCCATCGCCACACGGGTCTCAAGGTCTTCTTGGTGCTGCTTCTGCTGATTGTCCTTGCCGCGGGCGGTCTTGGCTTTGCCTACACGCGCGGCCTGGGCTTCCCCTCGCAGGAGTCTGTTGTCACCGACCTGTTCCAGGCCGCCGGTGACGGCGATACCGCCAAGGCCGAGTCCTGTCTGGCCTCCAGCCTGTCCGAGGACGCCAAGGCGATGATCGTTTCCTCGATTCCGCAGGGCGCCACCGTCTCCATCGAGGGCATGGATCAGTCTATGACCGAGACCACCGCCAAGGTCAAGGCGTCGCTGTCCAAGGGCGGCGAGCAGGAGTACACCGTCAAGTTCGTGCGCTCCGACAACCATATCGGTTGGGCCGTCTCCTCGCTCGACATCGATCTCTCCGCCGCTGACAACCAGTAGTGACCTTATGAGATTTGGCGCTGCCCGGTGCTTCACCGCAAGTGAGGTGCCGGGCTTGCGCTAGTATGATGGGCTAGTAGTTTTCCAGCAATCATCCAACACATCAGGAGTTGCGTTGTTTTCTTTGATGGATATGTTCTTCGGTAGCTATGCGGGCGATCTTGCCATCGACCTCGGCACCGCCAACACGCTTGTCTCCGTGCGCGGCAAGGGCATCGTCATTCGCGAGCCCTCCGTTGTCGCCATCGACAAGAACGATGAGCGCATCCTGGCTGTCGGTATCGAGGCAAAGCGCATGCTCGGCCGTACGCCCGGCAACATTGTGGCTGTGCGTCCCCTTAAGGACGGCGTTATCGCCGACTTTGACGTTACCGAGGCCATGCTTCGCTATTTTATCGACAAGGCGTCCGAGAAGCGCTATCCGTGGACCCCGCGTCCGCGCGTTGTCGTCTGCGTCCCCTCCGGCGTCACGTCGGTCGAGAAGCGCGCCGTTTTTGAGGCTACGATCCAGGCCGGTGCCCGCCAGGCATACCTGATCGAAGAGCCCATGGCTGCTGCCATCGGCGCCGACTTGCCTGTCGAGGAGCCCACCGGCTCCATGGTCATCGATATCGGTGGCGGTACCACCGAGGTCGCCGTTATCGCCATGGGCGGTATCGTTGTATCGCAGTCCATCCGCATTGCCGGTGACGAGTTCGACCAGGCCATCCTTACCCATGTTCGCGATGCCTATAACCTGGCTATCGGCGAGCGCACGGCCGAGGACATTAAGATCAAGGTCGGTTCTGCCGTGCCGCTCAAGGACGAGCTCGACGTCGAGGTCAACGGCCGCGACGTGATCACGGGCCTGCCCAAGACTGTACGCATCGAGAGCGAGGAAATTCGTCGCGCGCTCAACAAGCCGCTCGACGAGATGGCCAAGGCCGTCAAGGACGCCCTCGACGCCACGCCGCCCGATCTTGCCTCGGATCTTATGTACTACGGCATCCTGTTGACCGGCGGCGGTGCGCTGCTGCGCGGTCTCGACGTGCGCTTGCGCGATGAGACCGGCGTTTCGGTCAACGTCAGCCCTACGGCGCTCGACAACGTCGTCAACGGCTGCGCCCGCGTGCTCGAGGCTAACGCGTTTGACGGTGGCTTCGTCCAGACCAATGCTTAATTTCCAAAAGGTGGATTCCATTTGGCACGATCTTCGGGTTTCTCTTCAAATCTGAATACCAAGCAACAATCAACGGGTATGCGCCCGTTGATTGTTTTCAGCGTAATTTCGGTGCTGCTGCTCACGTTTTACATTCGCGAGGGCGAGGCGGGGTCGATGGTAACGGTCGAGGTCCAGGCATCGCCCGA
>CABUAL010000304.1 GCA_902489515.1 uncultured Collinsella sp.
CCTCGCTGACGGTACCGCCCCCGCCGTCACGGTCACCACAGCCATCGAGGGTCTGCGCACCATCGAGTGGGGCCACGCGCTGTTGGGTGACGGGCAAACTAACGTCATCATTATTACCATCATCATTATCTGCGGTCTGTTTGCCATGCAGCGCGCCGGCACCTCGTCAATCGGCAAGCTCTTCGGCCCGCTCATGACGCTGTGGTTCCTGTTCCTGGCAGGCGCCGGCCTGTTCAACATGCTCGGCAACCTGTCCATCTTGCGCGCGCTCAACCCCATTCGCGGCATTATGTTCCTGTTCTCGCCCATCAACCACTCGGGCATCATGGTGCTCGGCTTCGTCTTCCTGTCGACGACCGGCGCCGAGGCGCTCTATTCAGACATGGGCCACGTGGGCAAGGCCAACATCTACGCATCCTGGCCGTTTGTTAAGGCGGCCCTCATCCTTAACTATCTGGGTCAGGGCGCTTGGCTGCTCGCCAACAACTCCAACCCCCAGATGCTCGCGATGGATATCGTTAACCCGTTCTATATGATGCTTCCCGAGCCCCTGCGCCCCTTTGCCATTGTGCTTTCGGCCGTGGCGGCCATCATCGCCTCGCAGGCGCTCATCACCGGCTCGTTCTCGCTGGTATCCGAGGCAACGCGCCTCAACCTTATGCCGCACCTGCGCATCCACTACCCCAGCGACACCAAGGGTCAACTCTATATTCCGCTCGTCAACAACATCATGTGGGTCGGCTGCATCTTCATCGTACTGCTGTTCCAGAACTCCGAGCGCATGGAAAGCGCCTACGGCCTCGCCATTACCGTGACCATGCTTATGACCACCACGCTTTTGACGAGCTATATCGCTGGCATTCTCAAGCACAAGCTGGGCGCCTGCGTCTTCGCCCTGCTCTTCGGTGCCATTGAGCTGTGCTTCTTCGCCTCGTGCCTCACCATGTTCTTTGACGGCGGCTACGTCATGATCTTCCTGGCCGCACTGCTGTTCGGCCTTATGTATGTGTGGCGTCGCGGCACCGCCATCGAGCGCACGCAGACGATCCTGCTGCCCGTCTCCAAGTACATCGACCAGCTCAATCGCCTGCGCAATGACGAGACCTATCCCGTGCTCGCTGACAATCTGGTATTTCTCACCAACAGCCCCGATCCGCTCACGCTCGACCGCGACGTGCTCTATTCCATCCTGGATAAGCATCCCAAGCGCGCCAAGGCATATTGGTTCATTAACGTGCATGTCACCGACGAGCCCTATACGCACGAGTATTCCGTCGAGACCTTTGGCACGGACTTTTTATTCCGCGTGCGCCTGGACCTGGGCTTTAAGGTCAACCAGCGCGTTAATGCCTACCTGCGTCAGATCGTCGGCGACTTGATGGCATCGGGCGAGCTGCCGCCGCAACATCACACCTACTCCATCTACGAGACACGCGGCAACGTGGGTGACTTCCGCTTTTGTATGCTGCGCAAGATGCTTGCCCCCGAAACGGACATCAACCGCAATGACCACCGCGTGATGGCAATCAAGTACGCCGTCCGCCGCGCCTGCGGAAGCCCGGCACGCTGGTACGGTCTTGAGAACTCGGCCATCATCATCGAGTACGTGCCGCTGTTTGCCCGCATGCGCCCGGCCGTTAAGCTCGTGCGCACCCAGGTGCCGCTCGAGGTTCAGATCGAAGAGGCCGAGGAAATGGAAGTCGACATCTTCTCGGACGACTTGGTCAACGGCAACGAAGCCGGTAAGGACATGAACGTCGATCCCACCGAGTTGCTCGAGAGCGTCGCCGATACGCCCGAACAGCAACAGCTCGACGGCCTCGAGAACGAACAACTCAACGACGCCAACTTCTAGCGACGTCACAAATCAACGACAGCGGCCCTGCACCTCACGGGAGATGCAGGGCCGCTTTGCATTGCGGTAAAGCTATCGGCTACGAACGACGCGGCTCGGGAACCACGAGCCTATCGGGGCTCTTACCCGCAAAAGGAGAGCGAGACCGA
>CABUAL010000305.1 GCA_902489515.1 uncultured Collinsella sp.
GCGGGCGGCCGTCGGTGTCGTAGACGTAGTCGGTGATTAGGATCAGCGCCTGCCCGCGCTCAACGTTGAGCAAAAACGCCTCGTTTTGCGAGGCGTAGCACACCTCAAAGGTCTTATGCCCCTGTGCCGGTGCGCGATGGAACTCCTGTCGCAGCGTGGCGTAGAGCGAACCGTTGATATCGCGATCGATAAGTGCCTCAAAGCTCGGTGGTAGATAGGTGGTCTCCAGGCACAGCGGCGCATCGTCCAGATAACGCAGACGGACAAGTTTGACGAGCTTGCTGCCCACGGCGGCGTCAAAGAACTTAGCTATGCTGCCGGCCGCCTTGGCAAAGCCCGAGTCCACGGTGCGTGTGGTGGGCTTCATGCCCTGACCTTCGACCTGCTTGGTATAGCTCGAAAACACTAGGTTGTTCTCGTGGAGCGCGGGCGTGTCGGCCACAAAGGCGCCGCGCCCGCGCTCGGTACGAATTAGGCCCTCATCAACGAGCACCTTAAGGGCGTGGCGCACGGTGCTGCGCGACAGCCCCGATTCGTCCATGAGTTCCATCTCGGACGGCAGCTTGTCTTCGCGCGCGTAGACGCCGGCGGCGATGCGGTCACGCAGCATGCCCGCCAAGCGCTCGTATTGGGCCAAGTTCTTTTTCGACGAAGCGCTCATTCGATCAACCTGTATCTAACTTATATGCTTACCGAACAAAGCATGTATCCAATATGACAACAAAACCGCTGGTAATTGATTACCGAAAACCTTACCAGTAAAAATTCTAAGACAAATATAGCATACAACTAGTCGACATAACCAAAACATGTATGTAACTTGTATGCCATCGAGAGCATCAAACGAGAAGAAAGGCTGATGCACGATGACTACTCAGGAACAGGTTAAGGACGTCGTCTCCCAGGTTTTGGCCGACAAGGCAGACAAGGGCGGCATCAAGCGCGTCGTGTGGATTGGCGCCGGCGGATCCAACGGCGGCAACTATCCTGCCCAGTACTTTATGGAGCACGAGGCCACGCAGGTCGTGAGCTCCAGCTACACCAGCAATGAGTTCGTGCACGCAACTCCTGCCTACGTTAACGAGAACACCCTGGCCGTCGTCGTGTCCATGCGCGGCACCAAGGAGACCATCGTCGCCGCCCAGGTCGCCAAGGACCACGGCGCCAGCACCATCGCCATCTATGTTGACGAGTCCGGCCTCACCGAGGTCTGCGACTACAAGATCCAGTACGACAGCCTGGCCGTCGACGAGTCTTGCATGGCTCGCACCAACTCTGCCGTCGTGACCATGATCGCCATGGAGCTTACGCAGCAGACCGAGGGCTATGCCGAGTACGAGACCGCTATGGCCGCGTTCGACTTGGTCGACCCCATCTATCGCAAGGCCGTCGAGTACACCCGTCCGCTCGCTGCCAAGTGGGCCGAGCAGAACGCCGACAAGCCCTGCATCAACGTCATGGCCCAGGGCCCGCTCTTTGGTGCCGCCTACGTCTTTAGCATCTGCAACGTGCAGGAGATGCTGCAGATCGACTCCTGCACCATCAACACCTGCGACTTCTTCCATGGCCCCTTCGAGATCCTGGACAAGCGCACCTCGCTGTTCCAGCTCATTAGCGTCGGCCGCAGCCGCTGCAACGACGAGCGCGGCATCCGCTTCGTCAACCAGTACGGTGGCGAGCGCGTCTATCAGCTCGACGCCAAGGAGCTCGGCCTCAACGACATCAAGGACAGCGTGAGCGAGTACTTCAACCACCTGATCTTCGCCCCGATCCTCAACAATGTGTACATGCGCGCGCTCTCTGCCGTCACGCACAAGGACTACATGACGCGCCGCTACATGTGGAAGCTGGACTACTAGGGGATAGAGTGGCCTAACAGCTCGATGTCCTCATAAGTTGCGGTGGAATAGTTCCTGCTTGGGGGCGAAAGGCAGCCATGCTCTGGGACGAAACGCCCATGGC
>CABUAL010000306.1 GCA_902489515.1 uncultured Collinsella sp.
CCGCCACCGCGGGCACCCTGCTCGTCGGCAAGGTTGCCTCCATCGCCGCCGTCCAGCTCTTCGCCGACCCCACGAGCGCCGCGGCCGTCGCCCTCGGCGGTGTGGTGGTCTCCGTCAACACCTGCGCCAACCTGGTTGGCCGTCTGTCCTTTGGCCAGATCATCGACAAGCTCGGCGCCTATAAGTCGCTGCTCATCAGCCTTGTCGTGACCATCATCGCGCTCGTCATCATGTCGATGAGCTTTACGCAGAGCATGTTCTTTGTGGCGCTCGCCCTGCTCGGCTTTAGCTTTGGCGCTCTGCTCGTCATCTACCCGCCGCTCACCGGTGGCGCCTTTGGCACCAGCAACATCGGCGTCAACTACGGCATCATGTTTTTGGGCTATGCCGCTTCCACCTGGATCAGCCAGCCCATCACCGCCGTGCTGTATCACGCCGAGGCCGGCAGCGCCGCCTACCAGCAGTCCTTCTACGGCGCCATTGTGATCGCCGCCATCGCCGTCGTGCTCACCGTCTACATGATGGTCTCCGACAGCAAGAAGAAGTCCGCCTAGTTTTACCGATGCGACAAAGGGACAGCCCCTTTGTCGCATTCCACCGGTCACCAGTATTAAGGAGTCGAAATGTCTGAGCTCAACCCCGTCCGCATTGCCGTTATCGGCGCCGGCGCCATGGGCCGCAACCACATCCGCTTTGTCACCGAGGAGCCCGAGGCCGAGCTCGTCGCCATCGCCGACGCCTTTGAGGGCGCCCGCGCCACGGCCGAGGCCGCCGGCGTGCCGTTCTTTACCGATCCCGCCCAGATGATGGACGAGGTCAAGCCCGAGGCCGTCATCATCGCCACCCCCAACGACCTGCACCTGGGCGTTGCCCGCGAGGCCGTGAAGCGCAATATCGTGCCGTTGGTCGAAAAGCCGATCTCCAACGACCTGGAGGATGCCCAGGCCTTCGCCGCCGAGGCCGAGACCGCTGGCGTGCCTGTGCTCGTGGGTCAGCACCGTCGCCACAATCCCTTCGTCAACAAGGCCAAGGAGATCATCGAGTCCGGCGAGCTGGGCAAGCTCACCGTGTCGAGCTTCCACTACATGATCTATAAGAACGACGAGTACTTCGATGTCGAGTGGCGCCGCAAGAAGGGTGCCGGCCCGATCCTGGTCAACCTGGTGCACGACGTCGACCTGCTCCGCTATCTGCTGGGCGAGCCCGTCGCCGTCCAGGGCATGCAGTCCAGCGCCGCCCGCGGTTTTGAGACCGAGGACTCCGCCGTGGTCAACGTCCGCTTTGCCGATGGCGCGCTTGCGAGCATGACCATCTCCGACGCCACCGCCAGCCCCTGGAACTGGGAGGCCACCGCTCGCGAGGATCCGCAGTACCGCCCCTTCGACGCCGACGCCTACTTTATCGGCGGCACCAAGGGCGCCCTTTCGCTGCCCCGCCTGCACCAGTTCTCCTACGACGGCGCCTCTAACTGGCACAAGCCGCTGCAGATGGAGATCCCGGCCGTGGACCCGGCGCTGCCGCACAAGATGCAGCTCAAGCACTTTGTAAAGGTCGTCCGCCGCGAGGTCGAGCCCGTCGTGACCCCCGCCGATAACGTCAAGACGCTCACGCTTCTCAACGCTATCAAGGAGGCCGCCGAGACCGGCCAGCTCGTCGAACTGTAATGCCTTAAGAGCGGCCGCGGCAGAAACCCCATGCTGAACCCCTCGGTCCGCCACAAATATGCCCCTCTTCTTTGCCCCGCGAGCAGCCTCCTGCCCGCGGGGCATTTTGCTACCTTGACGACGATTTTTCTGAGACGGGGGCCTTTTTGCATCTCGGCTTGATTCGTTCGCCACGAAATGGGCCTATCTACTACGTTTAACCGATTACCCTCAACCATGCCGAATTTTGCGAAATTAAAACCGACGCTCCTATAAGTTGTCAAGAGGCAGTTTGCGGGAGCGCTCTCTCCA
>CABUAL010000307.1 GCA_902489515.1 uncultured Collinsella sp.
ATACCCACATAGGCCGCCCGCCGTGCGAGCGAGGCCGACCCGTGGACGCCGGTGGTCAAGCTCTCCGAGCAGCCCTATAAGCGCACGATCCCGGGTGTGCAACGCGTGCGTCGTTATTACGACGGCTTTGGCGGCCCGGTCTGCGACATGATCTACGACGAGGACCATCTGGCGGGGGAGGGCGCCGCGCGCGGCAATACCCTCGTGGCCGTGAATGATGCCGCCCTGGTGACCGACGTGTCCGAACTTGAGTATCGTGAGCTGTTGGTGCCGATCGTGCGCGACGGCAGTGCGGTGGCTCCGCGTGAGAGCATCCAGGACGCGCGCGAGCGCTGTGTTTGGGCGCTCGATCATCTGGATGCGGCTTTCAAGCGCTTCCTGTATCCGCAGACCTACGTGGTGGGTATGGAACAGGGCCTGGCCCAGGTGCGCGACGAGCTCGTGCGCAAGAATATGGCCGCGGCCTCGGCTTTCCCCTGGGCAAAATGATTCCTTGGGCGGTAGGGGCGAGTCACGCTCCCTTGGCCGCCAGCTCGGCCGTTCGCTGAACAGTTGATTGGTTTGACGTATGACGACTTCTTATAAAACGATGGTGGTAAAGATCGGTTCGTCCACGGTGGTGGGCGCCGATGGCAAGGTCAACCGCGCCTTTATCGGCGGACTTGCCGATCAAGCCGCAGCGCTGCGCAAGCTCGGCTGGCGTCTGGTCGTGGTGAGCTCGGGCGCTATTGCCTGTGGCTATCCCGTGTTGGGCTTCGACCGCAAGCCGGTCGGCGACCTTCCGAGCCTGCAGGCCTGCGCCTCGGCTGGTCAGTGCATCATCTCGTCGGCCTACGACGAGGAGTTCCATGCGCGCGACCTGCTCACCTCGCTCGTGCTGCTCACGCGTCACGACACGGCGCGTCGCACGTCCTACCTGCACGCGCGCGACGCCCTGCTGCGTCTGGTGGAGCTGGGCGTGGTGCCGGTCGTCAACGAGAACGACACCGTTACCGTCGACGAGATCAAGTTTGGCGACAACGACACACTGGCGGCGCTCGTGAGCTGCCTGGTATCTGCCGATCTGTGCGTGACGCTCTCGGACATCGATGGTCTCTATACTGCCAATCCGCATGAGGACCCCACGGCCGAGTTTGTTCCTGTCGTGCATAAGATCGATGCCAAGATTATTGCCTCGGCGGGCGATTCTTCCACATCGGTGGGCACGGGCGGCATGATTACCAAGATCCGCGCGAGTCGCATCCTGATGACGGCGGGCATTCAGAGCGTGATTTGCTCGGGCGAGGAGCCCGATGCGCTCGTGCGCCTCGCCCGCGGCGAGAGCGTGGGCACGCTGTTCGATCCGCCGGCGGAGCGTCTGGACATCGCGCCCCGCAAGCTGTGGATCGCGCTGGGCGACAAGGCACATGGGTCGGTGACGGTTGATGATGGTGCTGCGAAGGCGCTGGTTAGCCGTGGCTCTTCCTTGCTTGCGGTGGGTATTCGCGAGGTCGATGGCCAGTTTGCCGAGGGCGATGTGCTCGATGTGTGCGATCCGAGCGGTATGGTCGTCGCCCGCGGTATCGCCGAGGCCGATTCGGACGTGCTGGAACTTGCTGCCGGTCGCCGCCAGGACCAGATCGCCAGCAACCGCCTGCTCGCTAACCTGGCCGAGAAGCCGGCGATTCACCGAGATAATTTAATCGTCTTCGCCTAACCAATTGACGCTGCAAACGCCCCTAAGCGGCAATCTGACGCTCAATCGTCGGGCATGACCAAAAGGTCAATGCCCTCCTCTTTCACGTCACCTTGCTCGCTTAGGGGCGTTTTCGCTTTCCGTCCTCTACCTGCGATGGCCGTAACGCCGGCATATCGTAAGTTGCGGTGAAATAGGGATGGTTTGGCGGCTTTAAAGCCTTTAACAGTCCCTATTTCACCACAACTCGTTGAGGCGGCGGGGAAGCCTCAGCCGTAGC
>CABUAL010000308.1 GCA_902489515.1 uncultured Collinsella sp.
TTGGGCTTTGTCGCCGTTGCCGCCGGTTCGGGCGAGGCCGACATCCTCAAGTCCCTCGGCGTTGATGTGATCGTCTCGGGTGGCCAGACCATGAACCCCTCGACTGCCGATCTGCTGGGCGCGGTGGACCAGGTCAACGCGACCTCGGTCATCATCCTGCCCAATAACGGCAACATCCGCATGGCTGCCGAGGCCGCAGCCTCTGCCTGTACCGACAAGAAGGTCGCCGTCGTTCCCACCAAGACCGTCCCGCAGGCGTTCTCTGCGCTGTTCGCGGTCCTGCCCGATTCCGAGCTCGAGGACGCCGTTGCCGCTATGGTTGACGCCATCAGCGAGGTTCGCGATGGCGAGGTCACCCGTGCCGTGCGCGATTCCAGCGCCTCTGACGGCTCTCCGATTCACTCCGGTGACGTCATGGGTATCATTGCCGGCTCCATCGACGTGGTCGGCTCCGATGTGAAGCAGGTCACGCTCGACTGCATCAACCGCATGCAGGAGGAAGAGGAGGGCGACGCGCTGACGATTCTGGCCGGCGAGGAGCTGTCCGATGAGGCCTTCCAGGAGATCGTCGACGCCATTGAGGAGGCTCAGCCCGACTTGGAGATTGACGCCCATCGTGGCGAGCAGCCGCTCTATCCCGTGATCTTCTCGATCGAGTAGGCATCTGCCCATGTCCGAGCTGTGCTCCGTGCCGCGCGTCTCGGAGCGCTTTGCCCAGAGCAATGCGCTCGACGAGGATATCGCGCGACTCAAATATGTTTCGGGTAAACGTGAGGAGGCCCTTCGCCGTCTGGGAATTCGGACGGTGGGGGACCTCCTTCTCCATATCCCTCATCGATATCTCGACTTTACGCGCTCCTGGTCCATCGAGATGGCGCCCATCGGTACCGTGTGCACGATTGTCGCCACGGTCGATCGTATCGTTCAAAAGCAGCCCCGTCCGCGTATGCAGGTGACCGAGGTTTCGCTGGTGGACGAGACGGGTGTGCTGCAGGTCGCCTTTTTCCGTCAGCCCTGGATTGCCCAGCAGTTTAAACAGGGCGACCGCCTGGCTGTGATGGGTAAGGTCGAGTTTGCCTACGGCTTTAAGCAGATGGCCTCGCCCCACTTTGAAAAGCTCGAGGACGGGCGTGCCGCGGGCACTATTCTGCCGGTCCATTACGTGAGCGATGGCGTGAGCCAGGCGTGGATGCGCCGCATCGTAAGCGGCGCGCTCGAGGTCATCGGCAATCCCTTCGACCCGATTCCCGCTCGCTTACGCGTCAAGCGCCGTCTGATGAGTAATGCCCGTGCGCTGCGCTCAATTCATTTTCCATCGAGTATGGCCGAACGCGATATCGCGCGACGTCGCCTTGCCTACGAGGAGTGCCTCTGTCTTCAGCTGGCGCTGCGCCTGCGCAACGACGGCGGCCTGGTCGAAGTTGCTCCCTACGCTCACGCCGCGGGCGAGCACCTGGCAGCGTTCAGGGAAGCCCTGCCGTTTTCGCTGAGCGACGAGCAAGAGGCCGCGTTCCAAGACATCCTGCACGACATGTGCGATGGCGGGCGCGTGATGAACCGTCTGCTGCTGGGCGACGTCGGTACCGGCAAGACGGCCGTCGCCGCCTGCGCGCTGGCTGTCGCGGCCGATTCGGGAACTCAGTCCTGCGTTATGGCGCCTACGGGCGTGCTGGCGCGCCAATATGCCGACAAGACCGGCCCCTTGCTCTCGCAGGCTGGCATGTCCTGGGCGCTCCTGACGGGTGCCACGCCGGCGGCTGAGCGCGAGCAGATCCATGCGCAGCTGGAATCGGGCGAGCTCGATGTCCTCTTTGGTACCCACGCGGTCCTTTCGGATGACGTGGCGTTTAAGCGCCTGTCGCTTGTCGTCATCGACGAGCAACACCGTTTTGGTGTGGGCCAGCGCAATGCCCTGCGTGTCAAGGGCCC
>CABUAL010000309.1 GCA_902489515.1 uncultured Collinsella sp.
GGTAACCTTGCAGCCGATCGGCATACCAGCGCGCAGGCGGAAGGTAGCGATGGACTTGCGGGCACGGGTGATCATCGGCTGCTGGCCGGTGATGGCGCGCAGGTCGCGCACGGCACCGTCGATGGCCTTGGAATCGGTAGCGGCCTCGCCGACACCCATGTTCACGACAATCTTCTCAAACTTGGGGATCATCATGACGTTCTCGTACTGGAACTTGTCCTGAAGCTGCTGCTTGACCTCGTTGTTGTACTTGGTCTTCAGACGCGGCACATACTTCTCTTCTGCCATTGTTCACTCCTTCTTGGGGTTTTAAGCACGGGGCGTGGCCACGATGGGTTGTCCTCGTGCCTCCTGGCTGCATCCGCGCCGCTCATGGCATTTTGCGGTTTGGACTCGACACAGCAGGAGCCGACAAAACAATCGGTACTATACGCGCATCGGGAGTGTATTTCCAGAAAAACCTCGTCTGCCTGCACAACTCCACAACTCCCCCGCACAAATGGGTCCCAAAAAGCTGTTGCGGTGAAATAGGGACTGTTTGGCGGCCTAACAGGCTTAAACAATCCGTATTTCACCGCAACTTATTGGTGGGGATGCGATTAGCGCTTGCGGGGGACGAGTTTGGTGCGGCGCAGGTGGATCATCTCGGCGGCGATGGAGATGGCGATCTCCTCGGGGTCCTCGGCCTCGATGGCAACGCCGATCGGAAGGTGCAGCTCGTCGATCTGGTCCTGCGTAAAGCCCTCCTGCTCCAGGCGGGCACGCACAAAGGCCGTCTTGCGACGCGAGCCCAAGCAGCCCAGATAGGCGGGTTTGGCACGCATGGCCTGAATCACCACGTCAATATCGGACTTGTGACCCGCCGTGGCGACGACCACCAGGTCGCGCGGGCCGATGGGGCACTGCTTGCTCAGGCTCTTGTAGTCGACCAGACGACGGTCGTAGACACCGGGCAACCAATCGGGGGTCAGCGTGCCGGGGCGGTCGTCGCACGCCACGACGGCAAAGCCCGCCGCCGTAAGCACCCGCGCCGTCGCGGCGCCCACGTGGCCGCAGCCAAAGATATAGGTCAGGCCCTCGGGGCAGAGCGTCTCGATGTGCGCCGCGGGAATCTCAGAGGCCGCGTTGGTGTAGGTGACCTTACTCCCCTCCTCCACCAGCGAAAGCCCGGGGCAGCCCGCAATGGTGCGGCGCGATTCCTCGCCATGGTACTCGGCCACATCGCCCTCGAGCGCGCTCGCGATAAACGGTTCAAAGTCGATGACGAAGTCGCCGATGCGCCGATAGGCCAAGACGTCGGCAACCGACTGGAGCAACGGTACCTTGGTCGCGTCCAGGTGCAGATAGCACAGGCAGATGGCTCCGCCGCAGATCATGCCGGTATCGGAGTTCTCGCCGCCCACGGTGTAGCGGACCAGACGCGACTGTCCCGCGCTCAGGAGTTCGCGCGCCTCATCCAGCGCAAAGAGCTCAATCTTGCCGCCGCCGATAGTGCCCGCCTGGCCACCGTCGGCAAAGACGGCCATCCAGGCGCCCACGCCGCGCGGCGACGACCCCGCCGTGCCGGCCACGACCACGAGCTCGCACGTCTCGCCAGCACGCAGGGCGGCAAGCGCAGCATTCACCACATCGAGCTTTTCCATTGCAATTTCCTATCCCTGGAATACACCGGTGAGCATGGCGAGTGCCTCGAGCACACCGCCGCCGACCGACGTCGCCTTGTCCGAAATATAGTTGATATAGCTGGCATCGCCGCGCGGATCGACATCGGCGCATTTAAAGCCCTCAGTCACCTGCACGCCGTTCGCCAAAAGCCCGCGCAGACAGCCATCGATCTGCGTGCACATGGGCGAATCGCCCGCGTAGCCAATCACGTCTCCGGCGCTCACGCTGCGACGCCGTGGTCGAAACCATGCGCGGGCATTTCCT
>CABUAL010000310.1 GCA_902489515.1 uncultured Collinsella sp.
CCGACGCCGAGCAGATTGCCGGCGACCTCTCGTAGGCAAGGCCGTCATGCAGACTCTTAAACGAGTTGAGGTTCTTGAGCTCGGTCTTGGTGCCCAGCTTGGTCTCGCCACGGCGGCGCAGCGACACGTTGCCGTCGCAGCGCATGGAACCCTTCTCCATGGAGCAGTCCGAAATGCCCAGCGTCACAAAGATGCGGCGGAGCTTCTCCATAAACAGGCGCGCTTCCTCGGGCGTACGCAAGTCGGGCTCAGTCACGAGCTCAATCAAAGGCGTGCCGCAGCGGTTGTAGTCGACGAGTGACTCGGCCGCGGCGGTAATGCGGCCCTCGGCACCGCCCACGTGCACCATCTTGGCGGCGTCCTCCTCCATGTGGATGCGCAGGATGCGGATGGGCACCGTGTAGGAACCGTCCTCGCGACGCTCGGGCATCTGCAGGTTGGACGCGTCATAGCTGGCCAGATGGCCGGCGCGCTGATTGCCTTCGCGCATGGTCGACGTCATGGACGTGGACAGGCCCTCGGCGTTGGCCGAAGCGCTCGCCAGGCTCTGGGCCTCGGCCTCGCCAAACGCGCAGTCGGGGCGCTCGGCGGCACCGCGACCGGTCACGTCCAGGTCCAGGTGACCGTACATGGCAAAGGCGACCGGGCCCTGCGTGGTTTGGAAGTTCTTGGCCATATCGGGATAGAAGTAGTGCTTGCGGTAGAACATCGAGTGGCGCTGGATCTCGCAGTTGGTGGCGAGACCGGCCTTGACAATGCTCTCGATGGCGCGCTTGTTGGGCACCGGCAGGGCGCCAGGCAGACCCAGGCACACCGGGCACACGTTGGCGTTGGGCTCGTCATCGTGGCTGAGCTTGCAGTTGCAGAACATCTTGGTATCGAGTGCGGTGAGCTCGGTATGGATCTCCAGGCCGATCACGGCCTCCCAATCCTGCAGGACCTCGGAAAGCTCCTTCATTACAGCTCGCCTCCCTTCCCGGCAAAATCGGGCGCGACGGAAAGCGCGGGCGCACCCGTGGCGGCATCGGCAAAGCCGCGCTCCAGGGCGCGGGCAAACGTGAGCAGCTGACGGTCCTTAAACGCCGGACCCACCAGCTGGGCAGAAACGGGCAGCTTGCTGTCCTCGCCCAGGCCCAGCGGCACCGAGATGCCACCGTTGCCGCAAATGTTGAGCGAGATGGTGTACAGGTCGGAGAGGTACATCTGCGTGGGGTCGCTGATCTCGCCAAACTTAAAGGCCGTACGCGGCGAGGCGGGCATGAGGATGGTGTCCACCTTGGCATACGCGGCGTCGTAGTCCTGCGTGATGAGCGTGCGAGCCTTTTGCGCAGCGTAGTAGTACTTGTCGTACACGCCCGAGCTCAGCAGGTAGGCGCCGAGCATCTGACGGCGCTTGGCCTCGGCGCCAAAGCCATGGGCGCGCGAAAGCGAGCTCTGGTCGGACAGGTTGGCGCAGCCCTCCTCCTGATAGCCGTAGCGAATGCCGTCGAAGCGGGCCAAGTTGGAGAACGCCTCGGCCGGGCCGATGACGTAGTAGGCGGCGATGGCGGCGTCCAGGTGCGGCAGGTCGACCTCGACCAGCTCGGCGCCCTGGTTCCGCAGCTCCTGGGCGGCGCGCTGAACAGCGGTCTTGACCTCGGGCGTCAGGCCCTCGGCCTCCATAAACGCGGGAATAATGCCCACGCGCTTGCCCTCGATGCTGTCGTTGAGATGCTCGGTAAAGTCGACGGCGCAATCCTGGCTGGTGCAGTCGTACGGATCGTGGCCCGCGCCGGTAAGCGCGTTCATGGCCAGCGCGACATCCTCGACCGTGCGGCCAAAGGGGCCCACCTGGTCGAGCGACGAGCCAAAGGCAACCACGCCGTAACGGCTCACGCCTTTGGCAGCTCCACC
>CABUAL010000311.1 GCA_902489515.1 uncultured Collinsella sp.
CCATGGTGTAGAGCACCACCGCGGTCTCGCCAATGGCACGGCCGATGGCGAGGACGATGCCCGTGGCAATACGGCCAAAGGCAGAAGGAAGCACGATCCTGGAGACAACCTGCCACTTGGTGGCGCCCAGGCCGTACGCGCCCCAACGGATATAGCGCGGAACGGCGCGAATGGCCTCTTCGGTGGTGCGCATGACGATGGGGAGCATCAAGAGCGCGAGTGCCAGAGCGGCAGAGACCATCGAAAGGCCCAGGCCCATAGCCTCGACAAACAAGGCGTAGCCAAACAGGCCCATAACGATGGAGGGCACCGAGGCCAAAGCGTCAGCAGCGTAGCGAATGAGCTCGACGACCTTGCCCTGCTTGGCGTACTCGGCCAGATAGACGGCTGCCAGCACAGCGATCGGCGTGCAGATAAGCATGGCGAGCGCCGTCACGTAGACGGTCGAGACGATCGTGGGCCAAATTCCGCCCTCGGCGTTGACGCCCTGGGGCCAACCGAAGATAAAGTCGAGCGAGATGTGTGGCAGGCCGTTGATGACCACGTAGGCGATGATAGCGACCAGCACCAGCGTGGTGATGTAGGCAGCGGCACGAAACACGCCAAGCATGATCTTGTTGGACAGGTCCTTGTTGATGCGGCCCTTCTTGCCGTGGGAAAGGGCACGCTTGATGCGCTCGCGCGACGAGGTCGTATCGACCGTCGTGTCAACGGAATCGGACATAGCCTACCCCCTCTTCTTCTTGGAAATCAGACGGACGATGCCCACCAGCGTGGCGGAGATGATAAACAGGACCACACCCATGCCGAACAGCGCCGAGCGGTGCAGACCCGAGGAATAGCTCATGTCGAGCGCAATCTGGCTCGTGAGCGTCGAGATGGGGCTCGCAATGCTGTCGGGAATAACCGGGGCGTTACCTACGACCATGAGCACGGCCATGGTCTCGCCGATGGCACGGCCCATACCCAGCACGATGGCATCAACGATACCCAGCTTCGCGGCAGGTAGCACGACCTTATAGATGGTCTGCCACTTGGTGGCGCCCATGGCATACGATGCCTCGCGAATGCCCATGGGAATGGAATTGAGAGCATCGATGGTGAGCGTGGTGATGGTAGGGACGATCATGATGGCGAGCACAAACCACGCCGTCAGCGCACCAAAACCAAGGCCGCCGGTCAGTTGTGCGATAAACGGGCGGATGATGATCATGCCGAAAAAGCCGTAGATGATAGAAGGGATGCCGGCCAGCAGGTCGACGGCAGGGCTGATGAGCTTGCGCACGCGCTTGCTGGCAATCTCGACCAGGTAAACGGCTGTACCCACGCCCAGCGGCACGCCCATGGCGAGCGCACCGACGGTCACCAGACCCGAGCCGGCAAGCAGCGACAAGATTCCGTAGTGGCCCTCGGAAGGCGCCCACGTAAAGCTAAAGAAGTCCGCCAGACCGATGTCAGTAAAGACGGGCAGCGCCGAGTACGTGGTAAAGACAAAAATCAGGATGACGGTAACGACCGCCAAGAACGCGCAGGCAAAGAAGATCCACTGCAGCGCCTTCTCCTTGATATAGGTGCTGCGCGATACGAGCGCCAGCTCGCGCTTCTTGGGCGTCTGAACATTCTGCTCAGTCTGGGAGTTTTCCTGTGCTTCCATGCTACTCACTCCCCTTCTCGTCGTTGGTGACGGGAATAAAGCCCGCCTCGCGAATCTGTTTGTCCATCTTTTCGGACGTCACATAGTCAATGTAATCCTGCGCCTGCTGCGAAGGCGCACCCTTCACAAAGAAGTAAAGGTCGCGCGAGATGGGATAGCCGCCACTCGCGACCGTCTTCTCGGACGCCTCAACATGATTGACCGAGACGGCCTTGACCGAGGTCTTGGCGTTGAGG
>CABUAL010000312.1 GCA_902489515.1 uncultured Collinsella sp.
CCTGTTCCTGCTGGGTACGCCGCTCACCATGACGCAGTCCATGTCCGACGACCTCGTTGAGCTCGTTGCCGACGACCTGGGCCGTCAGATCAAGATCATCACCCCCGAGGAGGAGAACACCTTCTCGTTCTACGACGATCCCGCCGACCTTAAGCCGCGTGCCCCGGTCGTCACCGTCATGGGCCACGTCGACCACGGCAAGACGTCGCTGCTTGACGCCATCCGTCACACCGGCGTCGCTGCCGGCGAGGCGGGCGGCCATCGGCGCTTCGCAGGTCATGATCAACGACCGCAAGATCACCTTTATCGATACCCCGGGTCACGCCACCTTTACGGCTATGCGTGCCCGTGGTGCCAAGGTGACCGACATCGTCATTCTGATCGTGGCTGCCGACGACGGCGTCATGCCCCAGACCGTCGAGTCGATCAACCACGCCAAGGCCGCCGGCGTACCCATCGTCGTCGCCGTCAACAAGATCGATAAGCCGGGAGCCAACCCCGACCGTGTGCGTCAGGAGCTCACCGAGTACGGCGTCATCCCCGAGGAGTGGGGCGGACAGAACATGTTCGTCAACATCTCGGCCAAGCAGAAGATCGGTATCGACGACCTTCTGGAGACCGTGCTGCTCCAGGCCGACGTGCTCGAGCTCAAGGCCAACCCGGACACCTTTGCCTCCGGCAACGTCCTCGAGGCCAAGCTCGACAAGGGCCGCGGCTCGGTTGCTACCGTGCTCGTGACCCGCGGTACCCTGCACGTGGGCGATACGCTGGTCGCCGGCCTTACCTATGGCCGCGTCCGTGCCATGCTCGACCCCAAGGGTCGTGCCGTCACCGAGGCCGGTCCCTCCGACGCCGTCGAGATTTTGGGCCTGCAGTCCGTGCCCAACGCCGGTGATGAGTTCCGCGTGTTCGAGGACGAGCGCGAGGCTCGTGCCCTGGCCGACGAGCGTTCGCTGAAGGCCCGTATCGAGGAGCAGAGCCGCGTCAAGCACGTCACGCTCGAGAACCTCTTCGAGACCATTGCCGACGCCGAGGTCAAGGAGCTCAACCTGATCATCAAGGCCGACGTCCAGGGCTCTATCGAGGCTCTTCAGGACTCGCTCGACAAGATGGATCAGTCCGAGGTGCGCATCAACACGATTCACTCCGCGGTCGGCGCCATCAACGAGACCGACGTCGTCCTGGCCGACGCCTCCAACGCCATCATCATCGGCTTTGGCGTCCGTCCCGACGGTAAGGCCCGCTCCGCCGCCGAGCGCGAGGGCGTCGAGATCCGTTGCTACGACGTCATCTATAAGTGCCTCGAGGAGCTCGACGCCGCCCGTATCGGCATGCTCAAGCCCACCGAGGTCGAGGTCGCCACGGGTACCGCGACTGTCCTGGACACCTTCAAGGTGCCCAAAGTCGGTATCGCCGCCGGTGTCCGCGTCGAAGAGGGCGAGATCGCCGCGACCGATTCCGTGCGCCTGGTGCGCGACGGCATCGTGGTCTTCAACGGCAAGATCGCCTCGATGCGCCACTACAAGGACGAGGCCAAGAGTCTCAAGAGCGGTTCCGAGGGCGGCATTGGCCTGGAGAACTTCCAGGACATCAAGCCCGGCGACCAGATCGAGGGTTACCGTATCGACCAGGTTGCCCGTACCGAGTAGGGGGTAGCGCTATGAAGCAAACGCAGGCAACCCGCCGACTGGGCGAGCAGCTTCGCGAGAAGCTCGGTTATATCCTGCTCTTTGAGGTTTCCGATCCGCGCCTCGACCTGGTCACTCTGACTGCGGTCGAGGTCGCGGTGGATCGTTCGTTCGCGCGTGTGTACGTGTCGTGCGATGCGAGCCGCTACGACGAGGTCATGGAGGCGCTCGCAAGCGCTAAGG
>CABUAL010000313.1 GCA_902489515.1 uncultured Collinsella sp.
ATCGGCTGTCCAATCCATGCCGGTCCAGCACTGCATGTGCGTGTGGCCGTCGATAAAGCCGGGAAACACCCAGCAGCCCGCGGCGTCCTCGACGGTATCGTCGGCGCCCGGCTCAATCGCCGCGGCAATCCGCACGATCTTATCGCCCTCCATGGCAAGATCGGCGCGGCGAAGCCCCTGGGGCGTCACGAGCGCGCCGTTTTTGATGATGATCATGTTGCTCCTTATCGATTCATACAGTTGGCCACGCGATCAAAATACGAGCAGGCGGCAATATGCTCCGCTATGCGTCGCTGTCCCTTGGCGGTATCGACATCCCACAGCTCGTAGGCACGCGCTTCGACCAGCGTGACGTCGACGCGACCTTTGAGAATCGAACCGCCGCCGTCCTTGCCCTCAAGACACATAAGTGCATCGAACAGTTCCGCCGGAAAGAGCACCGGACTCGAAGGCTCACCGCTGCACGCCAAGCGCACCGGATGTTTGCGGCCACGCTCGTCAAACGCGCGAACCATGGCCTCAAAAGAATCCGAACTCACGAGCGGCTGGTCGCCCGGCAAAAAGAGGCAACCTTTCCAGTTGCGTTCGACTCCCCACGAAAGGCCCGCACGGACGCTTTCGCTGCGCAGCTCGCCATCGTGCAGCACGCACGGGCAATGCTTGTCCTCGCAAATCTGAGCGACCCCGGGCCAACGCGTCGAAACCACGACGTCAAAGCCCCGGGGAACCGAATCGATGGTCCGGGCAATCAGCGGCTCGCCATAGATATCGGCAAGCATCTTGTTAGAGCCAAACCGCTTGCCCTCGCCCGATGCCATAATGACGCATCCAAGTTTCATGGTGATACCTCCCCTGAAACCATCGTACCCATAACTCGCGCCGCGGGCATCCACATCGAAAGCGCTTATCCCGCACGCCCGCGATGCAAAAAAGGGGCACCCCGCCGGTTGGCAGAGCGCCCCCTTTACATGGCTTACCTCAACCCGGCTTTAGGCCTGGAACCAACGGGCGGTGTTGCGCTCGTCGAGGGCCTTGAGGGTAGCGGCGGGATCGGCAACCTTCTGCAGGAACATCATGGCTGCGATGGCGTACGGCTTGTAGCTGGCCTCCTTGTACATGCCCACACGGTGCATGTCGAAGACGTCGGCGTTGACCTCGCCGTGCTCGCAGGAGACACCGGAGATGTCGGCAGGCAGCGGGTGCATAAAGATGGTGTCCTGGCCGTTGGCAGTCTTCTCCATGAGCTCGGTCGTGGAGCACCAGTCCTGATGGGTAGCGTTCTGGGCGAGCAGCTCCTTCTCGAGCGCTGCGATGCCGGCGTCGTCGCCCTCGGCGTACAGGTTGGTACGCTTCTCCATGGCGGCAAACGGAGCCCAGCTCTTGGGGATCACGATGTCGGCGCCCTCGAAGGCCTCGGCCATGGTGTTGACCTGCTTAAAGGTGGTGCCGGACTCGGCGGCATAGCCCTTGGCGCGCTCGACGACCTCGGGCATGAGGTCGTAGCCCTCGGGGTGGGCCAGGGTGACGTCCATGCCAAAGCGGGGCAGCAGGCTGATCAGCGACTGCGGGCAGGACAGCGGCTTGCCGTAAGAGGGCGAATAGGCCCAGGTGACGGCAACCTTCTTGCCCTTGAGGTTCTCGAGGCCGCCAAACTCGTTGATGAGGTAGAGCATGTCGGCAGAGGACTGCGTGGGGTGGTCGGAATCGGACTGCAGGGAGATGAGCGTGGGACGGTGATCCAGAACGCCGTCCTCGTAGGCCTGCTGGACAGACTCGGAGACCTCGGCCATGTAGGCGTCGCCCTTGCCGATGTACATGTCGTCGCGGATGCCGATGACGTCGGCCATGAAGGA
>CABUAL010000314.1 GCA_902489515.1 uncultured Collinsella sp.
GGCCGTGGCGGCCCGCGCTGCATGAGCATGCCCTTCTGGCGCGAGGACCTCTAAGGTTTTCAAAGACCCGTACAGGTCTTAAAACAAACGTCTAACTGCCATTAGATGTCTCCCATTGGGGCGGTGCGGATCTTTCGCACCGCCCCATTCTTGTTTAATGAAGCTTAATTAACATCAGATAAGGCGGCCCATATGACCAGGGGCAGTCACGTTGATACCCTCCAACGGTGTCGGCTTCTTTGCCTTTTGGGCATCATCTCGATTCCCATGACCTTCGCCGGCATCATCCCCGTGTTCTAACGATTGGAGCCTAGCCATGGATATCAAGACAATCGGCGTTGAGGAGTGGCTCAACGTTTGGGAGAAGAGCGCCACGTGGGATATCGCCCAGTCGACGATCTCCTCGCTTACCATGGGTGAGCTGCGCGCGCTCGACGAGCAGGACGGCACAACGTTCTATGAGCGCCTGGACCGCGAGAAGATGAACTACGGCTGGATCGAGGGTTCACCGGAGTTTAAGGCTGAGGTCGCCAAGCTCTATCGTCGCGAGGTCAATCCCGATCACATTCTGCAGACCAATGGCTGCACGGGTGCCAACCTCAACGCCATCATGGCCGTGGTCGAGCCCGGCGATCATGTCATCGCCGAGTGGCCTACCTATGCGCCGCTCTATGAGATTCCGCGTACACTGGGCGCCGAGGTCGAGTATTGGGAGCTTCGCGAGGAGCTTGGCTGGAAACCCGATATCGAGGAACTCAAGCGCCTGGTGCGTCCCAACACGAAACTCATCTGCATCAATAACGCATCGAACCCCATCGGTACGGTGCTTGATGCCGATACGCTCGGTCAGATTGCCGAGATTGCCCGTTCGGTGGGCGCCTACGTGCTGTGTGACGAGGTATATCTGCCGCTCGAGAACACCGAGTCCTTTATGTCGATGGCCGACGTGTATGAGAAGGCCATTGTCACCAACTCGGTGTCTAAGACCTATTCGACGCCTGCAGCCCGCGTGGGTTGGGTCGTGACCGACGAAGAGGTGTCCAATCGCATCCGCACCTATCGCGATTACACCATGATCTGCGGCGGCGTGTTCAACGATGCCCTGGCGACCTATGTGCTTGAGCACAAGGACAAGATTCTCGAGCGCAACCGCAAGATCGTGTCTGGCAATCGCGATATCGCGCAGGCTTGGATCGATACGCAACATCGCGTTTCCTGGACGGCCCCGCAGGGCGTGTCTGCCTCGTTTATCCAGCTTGATATTCCCGAGGACGACGAGGAGTTCTGCAAGCGCCTGTTGTCCGAGAGGGGAGTGCTGCTGGTGCCCGGCAGCCGTTTTGAGCTTCCCTGCGGCGCACGCCTGGGCTACTGCGCGAGCGAAAATGTTCTTCGCAAGGGCTTGAGGCTTCTGGGCGAGGCACTGTCCGAGTTCGATCGCTAATCCCTTGAGGCCCTCGAAGGCCTAAACCTTACTTGGCCCTAGGTGTACCGAATGCAGACCCGCTCCCTTTTGGGGAGCGGGTCTGTATGTCTTTGCCGCCGGAAAAGTCAAGTTGTTACAAATGGAGACGCAAGATCGATCGGGTATTCGACGGGCCTTATACTAAGCTTCCGGTGAACGGTATCCAACGTCTGGTAAACGGTAATCTGTTTGCTAAAAATGAATAGGACAAACTTTTTTATGAATAAAAATCAAAATGGTTGAGAGACAGCAAGAATTGCGAATTCTATTCATATCGTTGCACGAAATATGCAATCTGAGGGTGGTTTAATAAAGTTTAGTTCCATTTGATTTTTGGATTGAAAACGCGTTTAAGCACGTAAATACACTTTATTAAGATGAAG
>CABUAL010000315.1 GCA_902489515.1 uncultured Collinsella sp.
GACATGGCGACCGGCCGCAAGCTCTGCCCGGGCCATCCGAGCGAGCCCGCACCGCGCACCTATGCCGATATTACGGGCGAGGCGCTCAGCGCCGCCATCGAGCGCGATTCGCAGGTCGTGGGCATCACGGCCGCCACGCCCTACATCATGGGCTTTACACCCGAGCTTCGCGCTGCCGCCGGCAAACAGTTCGTCGATGTGGGCATTGCCGAGGAGCACGCCGTGACCTTTGCCACCGCGCTTGCGCGCTCGGGCGCCAAGCCAGTCTTTGGTGTGTACGGCACGTTTTTGCAGCGCGCTTACGACGAGCTGTGGCACGACCTGTGCCTCAACGACGCCCCGGCAACCATTTTGGTGTTTGGTGCGTCAATCTTTGGCACCACGTCCGAGACGCACCTTTCGTTCTTTGATATTTCCATGTTGGGCGGTCTTCCCAACATGCACTACTTGGCGCCGGCCTGCATGGAGGAATATCTGTCCATGCTGAGCTGGTCGCTCGACCACCGCGAGCATCCCGCGGCGATCCGCGTACCGGGCATTGGCTTGGTAAGCCGTCCCGACCTTGCGCCTGCCGAAGACACCGACTACAGTGCCGTTCGCTACAACGTGGTGCGTCAGGGCCGCGACGTTGCCGTGCTCGCGCTTGGCGATTTCTTTGAGCTGGGCGAGCGCGTGGCAAACCGCTTGGCTGCCGAGTACGGTATCGAGGCCACGCTCGTCAACCCGCGCTTTGCAACCGAGCTTGACCGTGAGTTCCTCGACAGTCTTGCCGCCGAGCATCGCGTTGTCGTCACCCTCGAGGACGGCATCTTGGACGGTGGCTGGGGCGAGCGCGTCGCGTGCTATCTGGCCTGCACGCCTGTGCGCACGCGCACCTTCGGCATCGCCAAGGGCTTCCCCGACCGCTACGACCCCAACGAGCTGCTCGCTCAGAACGGCATGACGGTCGAGAACATGGCCGCCGAAGCCGTAAGACTACTCAACGAGTAAGAAAACCTCCGCAAGGAAAGCACCCCTGCGGAGGTTTTTATTTTCGCGACGCGATTATCTCAATCTGTAACATCTAGGGTCCGAATTTCCGTCTAACTGTTACAGATCTGGATAAGACGTCCTAGTCCCAGACCTTTGTCTCAATCTATAACAGATAGAGACCTTTTGGCCGTCCAGATGTTACAGATTGAGACATTCGAATTCCCCTGAAGAGAAAATCTCGATCTGTAACAGTCGCTCGGCAAAAACGGCTGCAGATGTTACAGATCGAGACAAAGCAACAAGGCATGCCGCCGCATCGGCCAAAACCACCACGAAGGTGCCTGTCCCTTTTTAGTAGGTAGAATAACCCATAAGGTAAGTATGTTTCTGAGTTATTTCGTGTTGACCCATTTGAGCGCGATAGGGTATAACTCTACTCAACCGCTAGGGATTTTATTGAGAAAGGTGTTCTACCATGAGCAAGAACCTCTCCCAGCAGGTCGTTCTCGACCGCCGCGGCTTCGTTGCCGCCACCTTCGCAACCGTCGCCGGCCTTGGTCTTGCCGGCTGCTCCGACACCAGCGCCGAGGCCGACAAGGGTTCCGCCGCCGACTCCTCCAAGAGCTCCGAGGATACCGAGGCTTCCACCACGCTCGACGCCAAGGCGTTCGACAAGCTCGTCGACAACGGCCCCAAGGCCGATGACGACGCCATCGCCGCCAGCACCTGGGCCACGGCCGTCAAGGACGCCGGCGTCTTTAAGATCGGTGGCGTTCAGACCTCTACGCTCTTCTCCCTCCTCAACGAGAAAGACGGCAAGACCCGCGGCTTCGACGCCGGTGCTGGAGTGCCTG
>CABUAL010000316.1 GCA_902489515.1 uncultured Collinsella sp.
CGCCGAGCTGAGTGACCTTCTGGACCGCGTAGATAGCGACGTTGCCGGAGCCGTGAACGACGACGTTCTTGCCCTCGAAGGAGTCGCCGCGGCTCTTGAGGTACTCGTCCACAAAGTAGGCCAGGCCGTAGCCGGTTGCCTCGGTACGGGCGAGCGAACCGCCAAAGGAGAGGCCCTTACCGGTAAGAACGCCGGTCCACTCGTTGGTCAGGCGCTTGTACTGACCGAACAGGTAGGCAACCTCGCGGCCGCCAACGCCCAGGTCGCCAGCGGGAACGTCGGTGTTGGGGCCAATGTGGCGATAGAGCTCGGTCATGAAGGACTGGCAGAAGTGCATGATCTCGTTGTTGGACTTGCCCTTGGGGTCAAAGTCGGAACCGCCCTTGCCGCCGCCCATGGGAAGAGTGGTCAGGCTGTTCTTGAGAATCTGCTCCAGGCCCAGGAACTTGAGCATGCCCAGGGTGACCGTCGGGTTAAAGCGCAGGCCGCCCTTGTAGGGTCCAATGGCAGAGTTGAACTCGACGCGGTAACCGCGGTTGACCTGGACCTTGCCCTGGTCGTCGACCCAGGGAACACGGAACATAACAATGCGCTCGGGCTCGACGAGGCGCTCCAGCAGGGCGGCCTCCTCGTACTCGGGGTGGGCGTCGAGCGCCGGCTGGATGGTGCCGAGGATCTCGGTCGCGGCCTGGATGAACTCAGGCTGCTCGGGATAGCGGGCCTTTAGCTCGTCGAGAACTTTCTGCGTGTAGCTCATGCTTCCTCCAATTGATGGAAAAGAAAAGTATCGTTCGAGGCGCCCCATGCGCCGCGAGCTTTATCGAGTATGGATAATATCGCACTGTTGCAGCAAAGTTTCGCATAAGCCGACAAGCAGATGTTTCGTTTTGATTACGATGCAGGTAGAAGCGTTTTTGAGCACCCGACGCACAAATCGCGTGTTTCGAAGCTGTTTCGTCCGCATGTTCCACACCACCACATTGGGGACAGGCACCTTTGTGGTGGTGTGGTAGTTAGAGGACGAGCTGGTGGTAGTCGGCGGGGGTTATGCGGCCTTCGGTGGCAGCGCGGAAGGCGGCGAGCGCATCGCCCGAGAACGGCATGGCCCAGCACAGCCCGCAGCCGGCGGTGATGGAGCCGGGCAGCGGCATGATGCGCCCGGGCACACCGGCGGCAAGACACAGCTGCTCGCATTCCATCACATCGAAGGTGCTATCGAACGAAACGATAATCTTGCGCTCGTGGTCGAGGGCATCACCGGACGGGCCTTCGCGGTGTGCCTCACGATACGCCGCGGCGGCCGCTTCCTCTTCCGCAGTATGTCCACAGCCACCGCAGCCGCAGGTACAGGGTTCGGACCCATCGCAAGTGCAAGGTTCTCCCGTGTCGGGACAAATATCGTGAGACATGGCAACTCCAATCGTCTAGGCGAGCAACTCAGCCGCCGCAAACTCCTCGGGCGTATTGACGTTCTCGAAGCAGAGCGTCGAGCCCGCGGCCTTAACGATCTGCGGCTCATCCATATAACCGGCCTGAACGCGATTGATCAGGCAGCGAATGCGCTGTCGGTCGCAGGAGAGCAGCTCTTGGGCAACCGGTGCACAAGCGTCACGGCGCCAGACCGCGCAAAGCGGCTCAATCCCCCGCTCCTCGCGCGGCACGCACACGTCGAGCACCTCGGCCTCAACACGATCGGCAAGCGCACCGATGAGTTCCGGCGAGACAAACGGCATATCGCAGGCGACGATCGCCACGAACGGCAATCGCGCCGCGGCCAACGAGCTCGCGATGCCGCGCATGGCACCCGCCGGCCCCTC
>CABUAL010000317.1 GCA_902489515.1 uncultured Collinsella sp.
GCGCAACAGGCCCGCGCGCCGTCCTTGAGACGATATACACCGGGCGACACAACGGCGCCATCGACATCGACATAGACCTCTGCCGCGGCAGAAGCCTTAGTCGAAGAACCTTCGGATGTCTTTCCGCTCGAGGCATCACCGGATCCCGGCTCCACCAACGAGCCCGAACCGTCAGTGCGCTCAAACGACACGGCGCCGGCACCGCCGCCAAGGTTCGCCATCGCCAAGCCGCTCGACATCGCAATGACGACCAGTATCGCCATCACCACTGCCTTATGACCGAGCAGCTTGTCCGCCAAGCGGTCCATCTTTTTGACCCGTTCGTGTTGTTCGCGCTGCGCCATAGCAAAACCTCCCAACACCATCGTGTCAGGAAAGGAGCCCTGTAACAGCCACGCCCCAAAACCGGTTTTAGCGGTCAAACCAAAAGCCGACCAAAACCTTGCACAAATCCGTCCATTTATTCAGGCACACGTCAGCAAATGAACACTTAGCCACAAAATGCCCAGATAGCAAAAGACCGACGATGCAGACGCATCGTCGGTCTATGCACAAATTTACTCGTGATCTTGGTAAATCTCACGCGGAGCAAGCTCCGAATGTTTGCGTTTTAAGGTCTTAGGGGCCTTATACGTGTTGCTCTCAAAGTCGATGTACTCGGTCTGCTTGAGCAGGCGCTCGATCATCTCCTCGTGATCGAACAACTCCCAGGCCTCATGCACGGCATCGAGTTTAGCGTGCGTCTCGGGACGGCGCGGCATAAACAGCGTGCAGCAGTCGGGAGCGGCCTCAGTGGAGATATCGAACGTACCGATCTCCTCGGCGCGCGCGATGATCTCCTGCTTGTCCGAACCGATGAGAGGGCGGAACACGGGGATCTTCACGGCCTCGTTGACGGCCATGATATTCTCAAGCGTTTGGGAGGCAACCTGCCCAAGCGATTCGCCCGTAACGATGGCCTTGGCACCCTCGATGTGCGCAATGCGCTCAGCAACCGAATACATAATGCGGCGATACATGATCACGCGCAGGTTGCTGGGACAGGTGACCGAAATCTCACGCTGGCAGTCGCCAAACGGCACTACGTACAGTCGGCCGATCTGGACACCCGGCTCAAGCGCACGGATGATGTCCTGCACCAAATACTCGCTCGTATCGGGCGTCTGCGGACGACCGGAGAAATGTACCGGCACGCACACCGCGCCGCGACGCGCGAGCATCCAGGTCGCCACCGGAGAATCGATACCCGAAGAAAGCAGCGTCACGACCTTGCCGGCAGACCCCACCGGAAGACCACCCACGCCGCGCTCAGAGCGCGCATACACATAGACGCTACCCTGGACCACCAGCACGTGCACCATAGCGTCAGGATCGTGCATCTGGACCTTTTTATCGGGGAAGGCCTCACACAGCACCTCACCCACCTGACGATTGATGTCAATCGAGGTAAGCTCATAGTCAGTATTGGAGCGCTTGGCGTGCACCTTAAAAGAATCGAAGGAACCAAACTCGCGCAGCGCCTTCACGGCGGCGGCGCAGTACTCCTGCGAGTCGCGGTTGGTGTGATACGCCAAAGACACACGTGCAACGCCGGGAACGGTGCGAATGACACGCGCCGCCTCATCGGCCTGATGCTCGTTAAAGGTCACGAGGATATAACCGGAAATTCGAGACACGGCATTCACGGAAAAGGCGGCCAAGGCCGCCTTGATGTTATCCATG
>CABUAL010000318.1 GCA_902489515.1 uncultured Collinsella sp.
ACCAAAATAATGCTCAAAAAATCGTCCAAGAAGTAGCGTCGGCTGGTCCGCCGTTCGGTAGAACGGCGGAACCTACACAGCCTGTGCCAGCTTCTCGGCTCGCTCGGCGGCAGCGAGCGCCTCGATCACGGTGCCGAGCTGGTCACCCAGAAGGACGCCGTTGTAGGTGGAGTTGAAACCGATGCGGTGATCGGTCACGCGGTCCTGGGGCTGGTTGTAGGTACGGATCTTCTCGGAACGGTTGCCGTGGCCGATCTGGCTCTGGCGCTCGGCACCGAGCTCGGCCTGCTGCTTCTCGAGTTCCATCTCGTACAGACGGGCGCGCAGCATCTGCATGCAGACCTCGCGGTTCTGGATCTGGGAACGCTGCTCCTGCGACTGCACCACGGTGTTGGTGGGCAGGTGGGTGATGCGCACGGCGGAGTAGGTGGTGTTAACGCACTGACCGCCAGGGCCGGAGGCGCAGTAGGTGTCGATGCGCAGGTCGGACTGGTTGATCTGGACGTCGATCTCCTCGGCCTCGGGAAGTACGGCGACGGTAGCCGTGGAGGTCTGAATGCGGCCCTGGGACTCAGTCTTGGGAACGCGCTGGACGCGGTGCACGCCGGACTCGAACTTCATGACGGAGTAGACGCGGTCGCCCTCGACCTTGAACTCGATGGACTTAAAGCCACCGGCCTCGCTGGGACTGGAATCGAGCACGGTAGTCTTCCAGCCGCGCGACTCGCAAAAGCGCTGGTACATCTTGTACAGATCGCCGGCGAAGATGGCCGCCTCGTCGCCACCGGCGGCGGAGCGAATCTCGACGATGGTGTTCTTGTCGTCGTTGGGGTCGCTCGGGATGAGCATGTACTTGATGTCTTCCTCGAGCTGGGGAAGCTTGGCCTCGTTTTCGGAGATGTCCATCTGGAGCATCTCCTTCTCATCGGCATCGGTGGTATCGTGCAGCATTTCCTTGGCCGCCTCGATGTCATCGAGCGCGCCGATGTACTCGCGCGAAGCGGCAATGAGGTCAGACTGGTGCGCGTACTCCTTGTTGAGACGCGTGAACTCCTTAATATCGGAGGCGACGGCCGGGTCGGAGAGCTTCTTCTCGAGCTCCTCGTAGGCCTTGATGATCTTTTCGAGCTTGTCGCGCATGGCGGGACTCCTTTATATGCGTGAAGGTGAAAATCGGCAGAGTTGATGGGGCGCACGGCGCCACTGCGGGGGTAAGCCCGGCTAGAACATGTCGATCTTCAGATACATGCGCATCCCTTCGCGTATGGGGTACATAGTTGCGGTCTAACCCATACATGATAGCGTGCGCAGGCAAACCTGCATATAACCCGCACGGAATGATTGGTGCAAACAAACCTGACCCCGTTGCACCAAGGGCTTGCTTTTTGGCTAGAGCGTTTGGAGTAGAGCGACGAGGAAGCGGATGCCTTGGAGGTAGGCGCGACGGGTGATGCGCTCGTTGGTGCCGTGGACACCGCGCTCGCACTCGTCATCGTCTACCACAAAGGCCGAGAAGCGAATGCACTCGGGGCAAATGCGCTGGTAGTTGGCAGCATCGGTCGCGCCAATCACGGTCGAGGGCACAATGCTCATCGGCTCTTGGCCCACCGCAGACGATCCGTTTTCCTCCGTCCCCTTGGGATCACGGAAATAGCGGGCGGCGATGGCGCGGACGGCCTCGAGCCCCGGACCGCCCACGCGCGGGGACGGCGGATATGTG
>CABUAL010000319.1 GCA_902489515.1 uncultured Collinsella sp.
CGCTTTATTCTTGATCTTCAACTGGCGGTAAGAAGCAGACCGGCCAATGGGAGGGTGATATTGCTTGAATGGAAATCTAATACGGCACGAGCTGTCCAAGATATTTGGCAATCCTATATTTGCGTTGACCCTTATGGTTGCAACTGCAATTTCGATGGCGGTCGCCATTGAGGCATGGTGGACGCTCGAGACTGAGCGCAAGCAGCTGTTATCTTTTGGCTACGGCATTGGTCTGCAGTCTCAGACATACCTCGGCCAAACGCGTGAAAGTTGCTTTGGCAACTGGATTGTTGTGAGTGCGAACGCGCCGTTGTTAGCGTCGGTGTTTTTCTATGCGCTGCCGTTGCTTGCCATATTGGCCGGGTCGTGGTCGTGCCTGTCCGAGCGTTTGGGCGGTTACGAGGCACAGATCTGCACGCGTGTTTCTAGAAATGCATACGTGAAGGTGAAGATGCTGTCTGCTTTTCTCTCTGCGTTTGCGGTCACGGCTATTCCGCTACTCGTGAACTTCCTGATTGTCTCAATGCTGTTTCCCGCGTATCTCCCCCGGGTCGATGAATCGACTTACGTCGGGCTCTATCTGCATAGCTATTTTTCTGGTCTGTTTTATTCCCGGCCTCTGTTATATGTGCTGGTTTATACACTGTTCGATGCGGTGACGCTGGGGGCTCTATCCATGGCCGTGACTGGTCTGTCGGTTGTGTTTCGCAGCAGAATCAAGGCGATGGTCGTTCCATATCTGATTATGGTTGCATGGCACTTTGTTAACGATTGGATTTTTAGCGTCCTTTCATGCGTCGGCTTTAACTGCAACATTCTTAACAGCATCAGGTCGGAATCACTAAATAACTGGCCCGTGTTAGCGCCGGAATAATTTAGCCAAATATAGTCGGCCGAGATTGACCAATCCCGGCCGACCCATTTTAGCCAACACGCCCGCATCTATGACTTTCCTATCGCATTCCTACATCCCCTCGGGCTGGATCCCCCTCACCTTCACCGCCTGGGGGACGGCCTCCACCGAGTAGGTGTCAAGCTCCCTGCCGCGGTAGCTCGGGCCCCGCATCACGAACACCGACGCCTTGTCGAACAGCCTGTCGAGGGCGCAGAGGAGCGTGTCGTCGCCCGTGAAGAACTCATCCCACCCGCTCGGGGCGATGTTGCTCGTGAGGACCATCGCGTTCGGCCCCTCCTTCTCGTAGCGCCTGTCGACGACATCGAAGAACAGGTCGGTGCACGGCCTGTCGTAGACGCATCTCCCCACCTCGTCAACGATGAGGCGCGACGGCTTGACGAGCGAGGAGACGACCCGCGAGGTGTTTCCCCGCTGGACGGCCTTCTGGAACCTGTCCCTGAGCTCGGTCGCCTTTATGTAGTAGGTCTTGAGCCCCCGCATGCAGCACTCGCGCCCGTAGGCCTGCGCGAGGTGCGTCTTCCCTATGCCGCCGGGCCCGACGAAGGCGACGTTGCGGTGCGCGTAGAGGTCGGCCAGCGACGGGAGCTTGCCCAGCGCGGCCGCGTCCCGGCCCTGGATCCTGGAGAAGTCGAAGCCCTCGAAGGTCTTGGGCTCGCGCCTGGGCAGCCTGCTCAGCCTCAGCAGCGTCTCGATGGAGGCGAGCCTCCTCTTCTCCGCAAGGTAGGAGAAGGTGGCTGCCACGGCGGCCATCTCCCCGTCGCCGAGGTCGAGGTCCGAGGCGAGGGTGTGCCCGCGCCGGAAGA
>CABUAL010000320.1 GCA_902489515.1 uncultured Collinsella sp.
TCAATGGTATACGGGTGCACCATCGACGTCTTCAATACAGAAGATATCAGTGCGGAATGTTCCGGAGAGAAACCCCGTCACGCCCCCGGATTCCCTGCGTTTACGGCCTTGAGGTCGGCGTGGGCGGAGATCGTGGCTGATGGGGATACGTGTCCCGGTCGCTGTTTCGCGGCTTTGCCGCGAAAGGCGCGTTACTTTGGGATGGGTGGGGAACGTGGTTGTTGCGGCAACTGATCTCCGCCACAAATTACCCTTGGCATACTTGCACGAATACCCTCTCGTGCTACACTTGCAATTGCTGTTTCAGGGCGGGGTGGAATTCCCCACTGGCGGTAAATCGGGCGGTGCCAAAGGGGTGCCGTGGCGCAGGCGAGGTGCCTGCGACCGAGCCGATGAGTCCGCGACCCGTGCGTGTGTTGGTTCGCATGCCGGCTGAACTGGTGAGATCCCAGTACCAACGGTTAGAGTCCGGATGAAAGAGGCAGGTGATCTTATGTCTGAACAGTCGCAGCATATCCATTTTGAGAACACGAATAGGTGGAGCACCAAACAGCTCGTTACCATGGCGTTGATGTGCGCCTTGGGCGCCCTGTTTATGTACGTGCAGCTGCCTATCCTTCCTTCGGCGCCGTTTTTGACGTATGACCCGTCGCTGGTACCGGCGATGGTGTGCGGGTTTGCGTATGGTCCTGGCGCCGGCACTGCTGTTGCCGCTATGGCTATCGTTATCCATGCGCTCACCACGGGTGACTGGGTCGGCGCGCTTATGAACCTGGTTGCCACGCTGGGCTACATTCTGCCTGCGGCTATCGTCTATCAGAAGATGCATACCTATAAGGGTGCCGTGATTGGCCTGGTGCTCGGCGTTATTGCCGCTACGGCGTTGTCTATGGTCGCAAACCTTACCATTGGCGTATGGTTCTGGTATGGCTCGGTCGATGTGATCGCTCCGCTCATGATTCCCGCCGTGCTGCCGTTCAACCTTATCAAGACCGTGCTTAACTCGGTGTTGACGCTGGCGGTGTATAAGGCGGTCTCCGACCTCATCACGCCTAAAAAGGACCAGGTCAAAGGCCGCGCATGATTGAGTGTCGGGGCGTTTCCTTTAGCTATGACGGTGCCGTACCGGCACTCGACGGCGTCGATCTGAACATCGAGGATGGCGAGTTTTTCTGCATCCTCGGTGGCAATGGGTCGGGCAAGTCGACGTTTGCCAAGCATCTGAATGCGCTGCTGCAGCCCGATGCGGGCACGGTGCGCATCGATGGCACAGATGCGTCCGACCCCGAGCTGGTCTACGACATTCGTTCGACCGCGGGCATGGTATTCCAGAATCCTGATGATCAGCTGGTGGCAACGCTTGTCGAAGATGATGTTGCGTTTGGTCCCGAAAACCTTGGCGTACCATCGGCGCAAATTGCGCAGCGCGTACGCGAGGCACTGAAGGGCGTGGGCCTGGTGGGCTTTGAGCGCCACGAGACCCATGCGCTTTCGGGTGGCCAAAAGCAACGCGCGGCGCTTGCCGGCGTGCTCGCCATGGAGCCGCGCGTGCTCATATTGGACGAGGCGTCCTCGATGCTCGATCCGCGCGGACGCAAGGGCCTTATGAAGGCTTGCCGCGCGTTGCACGATCGCGGCATGACCATCGTGATGATTACGCACTTTATGGAAGAGGCTGCCGAGGCCGATGTCCGCCCCAC
>CABUAL010000321.1 GCA_902489515.1 uncultured Collinsella sp.
CCCGTTGAGTTTACCTGCGAGGCCAATCCCGAGTCGCTGACCGCCGAGCTTGCTACTGCACTTGTCAAGGTTGGTGTCACACGCGTCTCTCTGGGCGTGCAAACGCTCGATAACGCCGAACTTACTGCCATCGGCCGTATTCACGATGCCGATCGGGCGCTCGCCGCCATCGCGACGGTCAAGAACGCTGGGCTTGATGTGTCGTGCGACCTTATGTGCGGACTTCCCGGCGTTATCGAGCGTTGGCGTGCTGGTGGCGGCCCCGCATCATGTGTCGGTCTACCCGCTCACGCTTGAGGAGGGGACGCCCCTTTATCGCATGGCGCGCCGCGACGAGTCGCTCGAGCCCGACGAGGATTTTCAGGCTTCGTGCATGGACTTGGCACGCGAGCTCCTGGGTGCCGCCGGCTATCACCCGTATGAGGTGGCGAGCTACGCGCTCGACGGCCATGAGTGCGCCCATAACATTGCCTACTGGACCGGACGGGGCTATCTGGGCCTGGGTCGTTCTGCCGCGGGCATGCTCGACGCCGAGGATTTCGACCGTCTCGCAGGTTTGTTCCCCGGCGTGTCTTCTCGAGGCGATGCGTACCGCGTGCGTCTGGTGCAACGTGACGATGACGCGATGGCGTTCGAGACCGAATATCTGTCGCAGCGCGAGGCTGCGGCTGAAGACCTGATGCTCGCTTGTCGCATGACGCGCGGTGTCGCGTCCGACCTGTTGGTTCGTGCAGCTTTCGTCATCCCAACGGGCGAGTTGGCAGCTGCCTGCGATCACGCGCTCGAATTGGGACTTGCCACGTGGGTGCCCGAGGCGCTCGGGGCCCATGAGGGATCCTTCACTTCGGCAGATGTCGTCGCAGGCCGCGCCCGCGCCCGTTTAGCGCCGACACACCTAGGTTGGCTCGATGGAAATGTTCTGTTCGAGCTGTTTTGGGGTCTAGCATAGACCGCTCGGGTAGAATTACCGCAATATATACGCTGCTTTGAGCAGGAGGTTGCCGCGCATGGCGACGATGAACGAAAAAGATTACTACGAGATTCTGGGTGTCTCCAAGGACGCCACCTCGCGTGATATTCAAAAGGCCTTCCAGCAAAAGGCCCGCAAGCTCCATCCGGACGTCAACAAAGAGCCGGATGCCGAGGAAAAGTTTAAAGAGGTTTCCGAGGCCTACGCCGTGCTTTCGGACGAGCAGAAGCGTTCGCGCTACGACGCCATGCGTTCGGGCAACCCCTTCGCCGGCGCTCCTACGGCTTCGCCCTATGGCGGCGGCTACGCCGGCAGCGCGGGCTATGGCAATCCCTTTGAGGGCGGTTTTCCCTTTGGTGGCGCCTGGGGCCAGCCGCGTCGCGGGCAGGCTGCCTACAATCCCGAGAACGGCGCCAACGTGGTCGTCGATATCAAACTCGACGCCAAGGAGGCAAAGGGCGGTGCCCGCAAGACCGTCCGCTACACGCGCTTCGATACCTGTAACAACTGCGGCGGTTCGGGCTCTGTCTCCTCCGAGCATGCCCATACCTGCCCAAGCTGTGGCGGCCGCGGCCATATCGACGTCGACCTGTCCTTCCTGTTTGGTGCGGGCACGTTCCAGTCGGTCTGCCCCGAGTGCGGCGGTTCCGGTAAGGTCGTGGCCGACCCCTGCCCTGATTGCGGCGGCAGCGGTCGTACTCGCGTAACCTCCGAGCAGAC
>CABUAL010000322.1 GCA_902489515.1 uncultured Collinsella sp.
TGCCGCCGACGCCCATCAGGAACACGGCGTCGTAGCCCTCGTCGGCGACCTTGTCGGCGAGCTCGATCATCTTCTTGCCGGTCTCATAGACGTTCTTGCCGTCCTCGACGTAGCCCTCCTGGCTAAAGTGCATGATCTCGATCTTCTCGGTTTCCTTCATGGCTTTTCCTTTCTGTCCTGCACGCGAATCTATACATCGCGTTTCTTTTCGATACCAATTATAGACATACATCAAACGTGTTTTTAATACCACTTTGTAATTTGCGCCGATCCTCGGTGAACGGTCGATATTCTCGGGTGAGTGGTATTAAATTAAAATTAGATGTATATCTAGCATTTCTGCCGCCTCCCCTGTGCGACAAAGAACAGCGTTCCTACCAGCGCAATGATTGTCGAGGCTCCAAACAGCACCGCTTGAACGCCCAGGGCCTCTGCCAAAAACGGAGCGGCCAGCAGCGGCAGCACACCGGCACTCATCAGGCCAAAGCGTACAAAGCCGGTAATGCGTCCCAGGTATTTGATGTCCGCGCGCTCCTGAATCAAGATCATCTGCAGCGGCTCCAGGAACCCCCAGGCCAGACCGTTAATCGCCTGACCGATAATCGCGACCCCCAGCATATCGGTGCCCACGTACACCATGGACCCAATGCCCACGGCCATGAGCGCGCCGAGCAGCAATCGCAGGTTGACATGGCGAGCAGAAAGCTTGGTCAGGATGAACGCACCCACCGAGGAAGTGAGGCCCACGACCGAGGACAACCAGCCCAGCCAGACGATATCCACGTTGAGCACATCGCGGTAGAACAACGACTCAAGCGAATCGAACGCGCCAAACGCAAAGAAACCCAAAAAGCCCGAGATAAAGATGAGGCGCAAGTCGTGGTCGCGAAACGTAAGTCGCGCGCCCTCGGCCATGCCGCCCAGAATACCGCCCTTCGGCTTCTCCCCTTTTGCGGGAGCAACACACTCGTGACAGCCCAAGGAGAGCACGGCCGCCACACCCATCATGCCCGCCATGAGCAGATAGACCGATTGCGTGGCAAAACAGCTCACGATGGCACCACCGAGCAGCGGGCCAGCGGTATAGGCGATATTGCTGTAGAACACCATAAGACCGTTCACGCGGGTACGGCCCTCGGTGGTCGACTCCAGGTATCCCGGAAACGCATGCGTGCAGGTGTTGATAAAGCCGCCCGCAAGTCCCAAGACGCACGCGGCAAACACAAGCCCGGGGACAGACAACGGCGCCAGCCCCACGCCAAGCGATAGCACTGCCGTAATCACGCACGTCACAAACGACGTCCGGCGCGGTCCGAAGCGATCGATGACCGAGCCCGACACCATATTGCCCGCCGACGTCATAAGATTGCGCACGAGCGTAATGGCGGCAACCAAAAAGGCCGTGCCGGCCAGATCATACGTGGCCGCACCGATAAGCCCCAAAAAGTAGACCGCGTTGTTGGCGCACCACTGCAGGGACTCAATAAGAATCAGCCTGACCTCTGCCGGCGTCAGGCGCATTGCTTCGCGATCTTTCGCGAACATACGAACTCCTTCTATACAAAAAGGGATGGAGGGCATAGGCCTGCTCCATCCCCTTTCCAGGTTGCAACGAAAATCTATGCAGCCGGGCCCTTACGCCAGCACGCCGAAGAACGCGCCGATGATGCCCACGACCATGG
>CABUAL010000323.1 GCA_902489515.1 uncultured Collinsella sp.
CCTGGAACAGCGTCGCGCATTTTGCAGCGATCGCGCTGGTGGGAACGTCGGCGCCCGAGACCTCTCCCCATATCCCGGCGGTCCCCCGCGGCGCCAATCAGGAGCCAGTAGTTGAGCTCAGCGATGTGACCTTTGCCTACCCCCATGGTGGTGCCTCGGTCAGCAACCTCAACATGTGCGTCTATCCTGGCGAGCTCGTGGGCGTCATCGGCCAGAACGGTGCTGGCAAGACCACGCTCACCAAGCTGTTGAACGGCCTCCTGCATCCAGCGTCGGGAACCGTGCGTATGGCGGGGATGGACACCGCCGACGTTCCCACCAGCGCGATCGCTGCAAAATGCGCGACGCTGTTCCAGGACCCCGACCGCCAGCTCTGTCGCGATACCGTACTCGACGAGGTTGCCTTTGGTCTTGAACTGCACGGTGTCGGCGCCGACGAGGCCCGCCAGCGCGCACGGGTGGCAGCGGAGCGCTTTGGGCTCCCCTTGGACGAATCGCCGTTCTCGCTTTCGCGCGGACAGCGACAGATGGTCGCCCTAGCGTCCGTGGTTGTACTCGACCCACAGGTGGTTCTGCTCGATGAGCCCACGAGCGGCCTCGATTACCGCGAGTGCATGACCGTGATGGAGACGGTGAGCGAGATGGCCGAGCGCGGCTGCGCCGTGATCATGGTGTGCCACGACATGGAGGTTGTCTCGGACTTTGCCCAGCGCCTGGTAGTCATGGCTGACGGGCGCATCCTCGAGCGCGGCGACGCGAACCAGATCTTTGCCGACGATGCCCTTATGCGCGCCGCCTACGTGGAGCCACCGCAGGTTGTGGCCCTATCCAAAGAACTCGCGCGCGGCGTTTCGCCCCGATTTGCCGGAATCAGTCAGGTTTCCGATCTGGTCGACCTGGTAAAGGAGATGCTTAACCATGACTAACGTGATCGATTACGTGCCCGGGGACTCGCTGCTGCATCGGCTGAACCCCGTGACCAAGCTTGCCCTGGCCGCGGCCATCATCTTGGCGACCTTCCTCGGCGACACCTATGTACTCCTGATCGCCCTGCTTGTGCTGACTTTTGTCTTAGGCATCTACGCCAAATCGACCACAGGCATCGTCTCGCTCGTTAAGCTCATGGTGCCGCTCTCGCTGATCATGCTGTTCCTGCAGACCGTGTTTATCCGCACCGGAGGCCCCATCTTTGCCTGGATTACCACAGATGGCCTCATCACCGGCACCAAGGCGGCGCTTCGCCTGCTCGGAGTGGCACTGCCGCTCATCCTTATGCTCACCATCACGCAGCTCGGCGACCTTGCTAACGCCTGTGTGGAGGTGTTGCACGTGCCGTACCGCTATGCGTTCACGTTTACCACGGCTCTGCGCTTTGTGCCGGTCTTTAGCCAGGAAATGAACGCCATCATGGAGGCGCAGACCGCTCGCGGCGTTGAGTACGACACCAAGAATCCCCTCAAGAAAATCCAGCTCATGCTGCCGCTCTGCGTACCGCTGCTGGTGAGCTCTGTAGGCAAGACCGACGCTACCGCACTTGCAGCCGAGCAGCGCGGCTTCTACCTGCGCACGCGCGCGAGCTCGTACAAGCGCTACCCCATCAAGGGCTTAGACATTGCCGTACTTATTGCCAGCGTTGCCCTCATCGTCCTCGGCTTGCTGTTCTAGCCCATCGCCACC
>CABUAL010000324.1 GCA_902489515.1 uncultured Collinsella sp.
ACGCGCTTTCGGCCGCACTGCGCGGCCTCGACAGCGGCAGCCATATCGGCGGCCACTACGATGGTGCCCTCGTTATCGAGCGAGGCGCGCGTGATCTCGGCACGCGGCGACTGCGCCACCAGAATGTCGATACCCGCCTCGACCTCACGCGCAAACTGCTCGTCGCAGGTCACCAGATAGCAGGCTGCCAGCGGATCGTGCTCGGCCTGGGCCATCAGGTCGGCCGCAACCACCATGGGCTTGGCCGTGGCATCGGCCAGCACGCAGACCTCGGAGGGGCCGGCGACCATGTCGATACCCACGTCGCCCGAGACAATCTGCTTGGCGGCGGCGACAAAGGCGTTGCCCGGACCGGTGATTTTGTCGACGCGCGGAATAGTCTCAGTACCGTATGCCAGCGCGGCCACGGCCTGAGCGCCGCCCACCATGTAGATCTCGTCCACGCCGCCGAGCTTTGCCGCGGCGAGCGTGTAGGGGCTGATCAGGCCATCCTTTTGCGGCGGGGTCACCATGACCACGCGCTTAACGCCAGCCACCTTGGCGGGAATGGCGTTCATGAGCACCGTGGAGGGATACTGCGCGCGACCGCCCGGCACATAGATGCCAGCCGCCGCGAGCGGAGTCACCTTAACGCCGAGCATCGTGCCGTCCGGGCGCGTGGTAAACCAACTCTGCTCGACCTCGCGCTGGTGGAACTCGCGAATCTGGCGTGCAGCCTTTTCGAGCGCCGCGACAAAGGCCGGATCGAGGCCTTCGAGCGCGGCATCGATCTGCTCCTGCGGCAGGCGAAAACTCTGCAGCTCAACACCGTCAAAACGCTGACAGTAATCGCGCACCGCGGCATCGCCGTTGGCGCGCACGTTTGCCACGATATCGCGGGCGGCGTCGACGATGTTTTGCGGCAGCACGCCCTTGCGATTGAGCTGATTGGTAACGAGACGCTCACCGGGAGCAAGCTTGATAGTCTTCATATCGGTATCCCCTATCGGTCGAGGTTATGTTCGAAAAACGAGATGCCGGGCAGTGGCACCAATCGGTCCGCAGCCCGGATATGGGGGTGCCCGTGCGTGCTCGCACTATTGTGCCGAGCCCGCGACGGGCTCAAAATGTTTGTCCTTCACGGCAGCAGCCAGGCGATCGGCCAAGTTGCGAACGCGCGGATCCAAGCGCGCGGCACCTGGGTTGACGAAGAAGCGGGCCGTGCAGTCCATAATGCGGCCGGTGATGACCAGGTCGTTGTCGCGCAGCGTGGCACCCGTGGCGGTAATGTCCACGATGCGGTCGGTCATGCCGACGATGGGGCCCAACTCAATATTGCCGTGCAGCGAAACGATGTCGGCATTCACGCCGCGCTCGGCATACCAGGCGCTCGCGATGCGCGGGTATTTGGTGGCCACGCGAAGCGACCCGCGACGGGCGTAGTTGCGCTCGGCCTGACCGGCGCGCCATGCGGGCTCCGCCTCGATAAACGTGCACAGGCCGTAGCCCAGGTCGACCAGCTGCAGCAGATTGAGGTCGGCTTCGATAAGCGAGTCCCAGCCGCAGATGCCGCAATCGGCACCGCCGCAGCCCACAAAGGCGGGCGCGTCGCTGGGGCGCACGATGACAAACTCGATATCTCCGACCGCGCCTTCGCCGGTACGCGTGTCGCGGCCGCGC
>CABUAL010000325.1 GCA_902489515.1 uncultured Collinsella sp.
CACGCGGGCGCTCGAGGCGGTCGCGACCGCCGAGCGCAACATCGCCAGAAACGTTACTCCCCAGCTGGCCATCGAGGTCATGCTGTTCGATATCAGGAAGGCACTGAAATGCCGTTAGTCGTACCCGTTAAGTTTACCTACGCCTCGCGCGACCTGTGGTTCGATCCGCAGGATCTGGATATCCTCGAGGCCGATTATGCCATTTGCTCCACCGAGCGCGGAACCGAGATCGGCCTGGTCACGGCCGATCCCTTTGAGGTGCCGCAAGACGAGATCGGTCAGCCGCTCAAGCCCGTGCTGCGCGTGGCGAGCGACATCGACCTCCAGCTTGCCGACGACCTGGCCATCCAGGGCGACGAGGCCATGGTCGACTTCCGCCGCCTGGTCAAGGAGCTCGACCTCGAGATGAAGCCGGTGGGCGTCGAGTACCTGTTTGGCGGCGAGAAGGCCGTGTTCTACTTTGCGGCCGAGGAGCGCGTCGATTTTCGCCAGCTCGTCAAGGATCTGTCCTCGACGCTGCACATTCGCGTCGACATGCGCCAGATCGGCGTGCGCGACGAGACCCGCCTGGTGGGCGGCTATGCCCAGTGCGGACAGGAACTCTGCTGCACGCGCTTTGGCGGACAGTTTGAGCCCGTCTCGATTCGCATGGCAAAAGAGCAGGACCTGCCGCTCAACTCGTCCAAGATCAGTGGCGTTTGCGGCCGCCTGATGTGCTGTCTGCGCTATGAGTTCGAGGCGTACAAGGACTTTAAGAGCCGTGCGCCCAAAAAGAAGACGCTCATCGATACGCCGCTTGGCAAGGCGCGTATCCAGGAATATGACACGCCGCGTGAGCAGCTGGTGCTGCGCCTGGAGAACGGCAAGGTCTTTAAGGTCAACCTGGCCGATATGACGTGCTCGGAGGGCTGCAAAAAGAAGGCCGCCGAACAGGGCTGCAACTGCCGCCCCGACTGTGTGACGCGCGATGTGCTCGAGCGCATCGAGTCGCCCGAGATGCGCCTGGCGCTCATGGAACTCGATCGCGAGAACGGCGTCGACGTGGGCGATGGCCTGTCGAGCGCCGACCGTCTGGCGGGGACGACGATGCCCAAGCGCCGCCGTCGCGATGCTGAATCCGATGCTCGCGCCGGTCAGGGTCAGGGCGAGGGCCGTGGCCGCGGAAAAGGCCGCGGTAAGGCCGAGACACCCGAGGCCGAGGGGGCGGCCGATGGCCGTCGCCGTCGCAAGCGCGCGGGCTCGGGCGATGCTACCGAGGTTGCAGCCGCGGGCAAGAACGCCTCTCGCGAGCGCGAGGTTCAGCAGCCCCAGCAGCAGAATCGCGGCGGTGGCATGAACCCCACACGTCGCCGCCGCCGTCATCTGTCGAGCGAGGAGCGCGAGGACGCCTTCCGCGCCGCAGCTGCTCGCGAGGTCGGTGCCACTTCCAAGGGCGCCTCGGCCTCCGATGCGCCTGTCGACAAGGGCGGCAAGTCACGTGGCGAGGAGGAGCGCGCGCCGCGTCCGCGCCGTCGCCATTCCTCGGGCGCGCAGCAGAAGCCTTCAGTGCCCTCCGTGGCCGATCAGGTCTCGGATGGCGAGGTCAAGGTCACGCGCCGTCGTCCCGGAGATGGCGGGGGAGCGGCTGCCAAGGCTTCGCATGGCGCCG
>CABUAL010000326.1 GCA_902489515.1 uncultured Collinsella sp.
AGCTTTGCAAGATCGCGACCAAGTGCATTAGACATATCAAAGTCCTAACGGATCGAAAGTAACAAGGCGCCAGAGAACGGCACCAGATACAGGAAACGCCCGTGAGCATACAACCCGCGGGCATTCCCTCAATCAAAAGCTCTTAGGCCTGCTCGGAAGCCTTGGGCTCGTCCTTGTACAGGACAAACGAGACGCCAAAGGAAACCAGCGCGGCGACCGCAAACATGATCGCGTACTGCACGGGCTGGGCCAGGCACAGCAGGATACCGAAGATACCGGTAACGCCCGTGCCGGAGGCGGCCAGCGAAGTGAGCGCGCAGACCAGGGCACCGCAACCGCCGCCGATGCAGCCGGCGATGAAGGGCTTAAAGAAGCGCAGGTTCACACCGAAGATGGCAGGCTCGGTAATGCCCATGAAGGCGGACAGGGCCGAAGGAAGCGCCAGGCCCTTGATCTTGGCATCGCGGGTCTTAAAGGCAACGGCGAGCGCGGCACCACCCTGGGCGATGTTGGCAGCGCTGGCGATGGGCAGCCAGTAAGTCACGCCGTACTGGGCGAGCTGGCCCAGGTCGATGGCGGTGTACATCTGGTGAATACCCGTAACGACCGTGGGGGCATAGAACAGGCCGACGATAAAGGAACCGATGCCGAAGGGCAGGGTCAGCAGGGCCTGGATCAGACCGAGGATGGCGTTCTCGGCCCAGACAAAGATGGGGCCGACGGCAACGAGCGTCACGAGCACGGTCACGAACACGGAGACGAGAGGAGTCACAAAGAGGTCGAACATCTCAGGAACGATCTTGTGCAGGCGCTTCTCGAGGAAGGCCAGAATGGCGCAGGCGATGACGATGGGGATCACATGACCCTGATAGCCGACCCACTCAAAGCTGTACACGCCGGGGATGACGGTGACCATGGTCTGCACGCCCTCGGAGGCAACCGTATAGGCGCTCTGCAGCGAGGAGTTGATGAACGCACCGCCGACGACGGCACCCAGGTACGGGTTGGCGCCAAAGGCCTTGGCGGCGGAGTAGCCGATCAGGATCTGCAGAATGCCAAAGGACGTTCCCGAGACCAGGTCGGCGATCTTATAGATAAAGTTATTGGTGTCGAGCGCGATAAAGCCGTTGGAGGCCATAAAGTTGAGGGCGCTCATAATGCCCAGCAGCAGGCCCGAAGCCACGATGGCAGGGATGATGGGGACAAAGACGTCGCCGAGCACCTTAATGGCACGCATAAAGATGTTCTGCTGCTGCGCCGCCGCCTCCTTGACCTCGGCCTTGGTGGCAGCCTCGACGCCACTGAGCGCGATGAACCCCTCGTAGACCTTGTTGACGGTGCCGGTGCCAAAAATAATCTGGAGCTGGCCCTGGGCCTCAAAGACGCCCTTGGCGCCATCGACATTCTCGATGGCCTCCTTGTTAACCTTGGCGTTATCGGCAATCACCAGACGCAGACGCGTGGCGCAGTGTGCAGCCGAAACAACGTTGCCGGCGCCACCGATGTTGTCGAGCACCTCTTGGGCTGATTTACGGTAGTCCATGACTTCCCTTTCCTCCAACGGGCGCATGTGCACCCGGCCATGTTTGACACTTACACTGTAATCGTTTTCAGTTTGATATGACTGTAATCGT
>CABUAL010000327.1 GCA_902489515.1 uncultured Collinsella sp.
GTCGGCTCCCCCGCCCTTGTAACAAAACCCCAAGCGGCAAACGGCAACTTTACCAGCCCTAGCGGCAGGTGGCATACTGGAGAGAGCCTGTACGATTTTGCGATCAACCCAGCAAGGAGCAAATCGACCATGACGAAGACCAAGGCACAGCAGATTATGGCGGCGACCGAGGCTCGCGCGGCTGACGACGTCACCGCAGCCATCAAAGATATCGCTACCGAGTTTGAGCCCTATATCATCAAGCAGCGCCGCCACTTCCATAAGCACCCGGAGCTGAGCCTCGCCGAGGAGCGCACGACCTCCGACATCGCCAACCAGCTTGACGCCATGAATATCCCCTACGAGCGTCCCCTTAAGACGGGCCTTGTGGCGACCCTTCGCGGCACCGCGCCGGATGCCTACCGCGAGGACGGCACGCCACGCCGCCGCATCCTGCTGCGCGCCGACATCGATGCCCTGCCCGTCACCGAGCAGACCGGCGAGGAGTTCGCCAGCGTCAACGAGGGCTGCATGCACGCTTGCGGCCACGACTGCCATATCGCCATGATGCTCGGAACGCTGCAAATCCTGCGCCATATGACCGACGACATCCACGGCGAAGTCCGCATCGTATTCCAGCCCAGCGAGGAAAACGGCCAGGGCGCCAAGCTCATGATCGGCACGGGCGTGCTCGACGGCGTCGATGGCGCCTACGCCGCGCACATCTGGAGTGAGGTCGACGCCGGCACCGTGAGCTGCGAGCCCGGTCCGCGCATGGCCAATACCGACTGGTTCCGCATCGACGTCCGCGGCACCTCGTGCCATGGCGCCATGCCCCAGCGAGGTCACGACGCCGTCATGGTTGCCGCCGAGATTGTCAACGCCCTGCAGACCATCGTTTCGCGCGAGATCAGCCCCTATGAGCCGGCTGTCATCACCGTCGGCGAGCTGCACGGCGGCACCGCGCGCAATGTTATCGCCGGCACGGCCTACCTCGCCGGCACGGTGCGCACCTACGGCGATTCGACCCACGAGGAAATGCCGGAGCTTATGCGCCGCATCGTGGAGCATACCGCGGCCGCCTTGGGCGCCGAGGCAGAGCTCACCGACTACACCATCGCCAACTACAAGGTCGAAAACGACGCCGCCTCGAGCGAGCGTTGTCGTCAGGCTGCAATCAAATGCCTGGGTCCCACCGGTCAAGGCCATTACCGCGGCACGCTTTCGGGCGAGGATTTTTCGGAGTACCTGCGCCGCGTACCGGGCGTGCTCGCCTTTGTAGGTACGCGCAACCCCAAGATTGGCGCCACGTACGCCCAGCATTCCTGCTTTTACAAGATTGACGAGACCGTGCTGGCAAAGGGCTCCATGGTGGCTGCCCAGTATGCTATCGACTTTTTGGCCGAGCCCACGCAAGAGGAGCTCGACGGCCCCGCGATTACCGCGGTCGCCGAAACCAACCCCGATCTGGCCGCCAAGTTGCGCTCTGCCAAGGCGACGACCGCCGAGGCTCGCGACGCCATCCATGATGCCCGAACGGCTCGCCATGCCGCGATCAAGGGCATCCACGACGCACGCGCTGCTGCACGCCGCGAGGAGAAGCACGACGAGTAGTCGTCACACCCATCCATAACAGCCTGGCT
>CABUAL010000328.1 GCA_902489515.1 uncultured Collinsella sp.
TCACCGCCGCAAGCGCCGCACCCCAAGGAAAGCGATTCGTCGACTTTGACCTGCGATTTGAGGACGGCCAGCTGCTGCTGTTAGTTTCCAACACGTTTGACCGCGCGCCGCGCATGGTCGACGGCATGCCCGTGACCCAGCATGCAGGCCACGGCTTTGGCACCAAGAGCATCAAACTTGCCGTCGAGCGCATGAACGGCAATTGCCAGTTCCGCATTAACGGCGATCGGTTTGAGCTGCGCGCTGTGATGTAAGGGCTGCCGCCAGCCTCGCTACAGCGGCGCGGCCGCCGGGGTCAGCTGCTTGATGTAGGCCCACATGCGCTGCTTAGCGGCCTTGTCGGTGAGTGCCGCCTCAAAACCGTCGAGCGCGAGCACGCGGCGACCCTGCACATGGGCGACCAAACCGGGCTTGAGCATGGCGGTGTCGAAGTCATCGATCGCCACGAGCATATCGGCGTAGGTCTCGCGCATGACATCGGCCGCGCTGTTATCGAGCAACAGCACCGCCTCGGGGTCCAGAGCCTCAAGCGCCTCGCGGAACAGCTCGCACGGCAGAGTCTCGCCCACCGTGACCGCTCCGTCACCTGTGCCGGCGACGCTTGCCAGCACGCAAAAATCCTCGGGCGCGTAGCCGATGGCCCCAAGCGCCTTGCGCAACGCCGCGCCATCCGGGCCGGCGGCAAGCTCGCCACCCGAACGCTCGGCCTCGTCCAAATCGCCTTTTACCAGCACAATCGGCGAGCACGCGTTGCCTGCGATGCGCACGCCACGACCCGCAAGCGATGCGAGCTCCTGCTCGGCCGCCTGGGCGATGGCTTCTTTTTTCTGGCTTTGTGACATAGGTATGCGCTCTCCAATCGTTTGCGTGCCCACCATTATTTGACACTCCCCATGGCTAAAGCCAGGGGATTCTTGCTTCACCGAGAATTGCCTAGACTGCGCATGCAGCCGTAGGTCTTACGCCCTCTCCACAAGCGTTTGCGGCGTCTGCCGCGGTTCCCGCATGCCCTGCGGTACCTTCCAGGATTCTCCTTCCCTCGCGGGCGATGTTGACGGCGGCGTTCAGGTCGCGGTCGTGACGCATGCCGCACGCGGGGCAGTCCCATACCCGTTCGGCCAGCGTCAGTCCCCTGTAGACGTAACCGCATGCGGAACACGTCTTGCTGGACGGATAGAACCTGCCCACCCTTACGAAGCCGCGCCCCGACCATGCGCATTTGTACTCGAGCTGGCGCGCCAGCTCCGACATGGCGGCATCGCCCACGGCCTTGGCGAGGCGGCGGTTCCTCTGCATGCCCCTGACGTTCAGGTCCTCGACCGCGATGTTTTGGCTTTCTCCCACCGCATGCGTCGTGAACTTGTGCAGGGCGTCCTTCCGCCGGTTGGCAACCTTCTCGTGCGCCCGCGCGACCCTGACACGCTGCCTGGCGCGATTTGCGGAGCCCTTCCGCTTGCGCGAGAGCCGCCGCTGCTCCCGCGCCAGCCTCCTCTCGCTCCTTTGCAGGTTTTTGGGGTTGGGCAGGCGCTCCCCCGTGGAGCAGGTGGCTATGTCGTGTATTCCCGCATCGACTCCCAGGAACCCGACGGGCGACCTGGACAAGGCATTTAAGAACTTC
>CABUAL010000329.1 GCA_902489515.1 uncultured Collinsella sp.
ATTGCTGCGCGATGTTGTCGTAATTGACCTCCCCTGCATCGGCGGCCTGCTTATGCTTGTGGCACAAGCAGCACGGGCTGTTGAGCGCTACACCGGCAAAGCCACCCCGCGCGAGCGCATCCTGGACGTAACGGAGCGCCTGTCTCACCGCGAGCAGAACATCGCCCTGATTGGCATGCCGGGCTCGGGCAAGACCCGCGTGGGCGAGCAGATCGCCCTACTCACGGGTCGCGAGCACATCGATTTGGACCGCGCGCTTGAGGAGCGCCTGGGGATGCCCTGCGCCGACTTTATCGTCAAGCACGGCGAGGCGGCCTTCCGCGAGCAGGAGACGGCGGTGCTGGCCGACATCTCCAAGCGCAGCGGCCTGGTGCTTTCCACGGGTGGCGGCGTGGTCACGCGCGACGAAAACTATCCGCTGCTGCACCAGAACAGCCAGATCGTGATGCTCAACCGCAAGCTCGACGAGCTCGCCCACAAGGGGCGCCCCATCACCGCCCGCGACGGCATCGACAAGCTCGCCGAGCAGCGTATGCCGCGCTACCGCGCCTGGGCCGACCACATCATCGACTCACGCGACTGCGCCGCCAACACCGCCCGTGCCGTCCTCGACACCCTCCCACCCGCTCTCTAACAAAAACCACCACAAAGGGGACAGGCACCTTTGTGGTGGTTTTTCATTCCGCCTTGCCAAATCGACCAACTACAAAGGAAGCAGCCATGAAAGCACTCGTCATCAACGGCCCCAACCTCAACATGCTCGGTATTCGCGAGCCGGGCATCTACGGCAGCGACAACTACGACCGCCTGGTCCAGATCTGCCAGGAGGCAGGCGCCGCGCAGGGCTTTGACGAGGTCGAAGTCTTCCAGTCCAACCACGAGGGCAGCATCGTCGACAAGATCCAGGAGGCCTACGGAAAGGTCGACGGCATCGTTATCAACCCGGCTGCCTACACGCACACCAGCGTTGCCATCCTGGACGCGCTCAAAGCCGTCTCCATCCCTGCCGTCGAAGTCCACATTAGCGCCGTCGAGACGCGCGAGGACTTCCGCCAGGTAAGCTATGCACGCCTAGCCTGCTTCGCCACCATCACCGGCGAGGGCCTCCAGGGCTATGCCCATGCGCTGGAGCTGCTGAAAGTGCATCTGCTACACTAATCTCATGGGCAAATGAGTCAGTAGCGTTTGTCCCAAAACTAAAGTAACTGTCCAATCGACATACAAAGGAGCATATCCATGTCCCAATACGATTACCTCGTTGTCGGCGCCGGCCTTTCGGGCGCTGTCTTTGCCAATGCCGCCAGGCGCGCCGGCAAGTCGGTCCTGGTCATCGATCGCCGCGACCACATTGCCGGCAATATCTACACCGAGGACGTCGAGGGCATCCAGGTCCACCGCTACGGCGCGCACATCTTCCACACTTCCATGAAGGACGTCTGGGACTACGTCAACCGCTTCGCCGAGTTCAACAACTACGTCAACTCGCCGGTAGCCAACTTCCACGGCAACATGTACAACATGCCCTTCAACATGAACACCTTCGCCAAGATGTGGCCGGGCGTCGTCACGCCGGCAGACGCCAAGGCCAAAATCGCCGAGCAGGTGGCCGCCGAG
>CABUAL010000330.1 GCA_902489515.1 uncultured Collinsella sp.
TGCCGCTCGTCCCAATATCCCCGCCAGACCGCCACCGATAACTGTCACCTGATCGAACTGCATCTACAAACACCTTTCTAATTGACACGTTTTCCATTGTGACCGAAGGGTGTCTGGGCGTGAAGGGCAAACTTGGAGGGCGCATACCTTCCATCCATCATGCGCTCGATAAGACCCTCGAGTTCAAGCGAACCCAAGAGTTTGAGTACGCCGACAGCATCGAGCGAGACGAGCGCCGCGATGTCGTCGACCTTGAGCGGAGAGGCGATGAGCGCATGCATCACGGTCTGCTGTGTTGGATTCAGGTCGGCAATGCCGGGAGCATCGGGGCGCGAGTAGCACAGGGTGCCGTATATGCGAGAGATAGCCATCTCGATGGACTCCTCGTCGACAATGCAGCAGGCACCGTTCGCAATGAGGTAATTCGTGCCACGCGACTCGGGCGATAGGATCGACCCCGGCACGGCAAGAAGTTCGCGCCCCAAATCCATAGCAGCCTCAGCTGTAGAAAACGTCCCGGAAGGCATACCCGCCTCGGATACAAAGAGGGCTTGCGACAGGGCCGCGATCACGCGATTGCGGCGCGGAAAGGCAAACTTGCGCGGACCCATGCCCCACGGAGAGATCGACACGACCGCGCCGCCCGTATCGAGCGTGCGCGTAATAAGCCCCGCGCTCGAACGCGGGTAGACCACGTCGGCGCCCGTCCCCAGCACCACGACGTGTTTGCCGCCGGCGTTGACCGCAGCCCAACCCGAGGCCTCGTTGTATCCCGAGACTACCGTCACTCCCGCCTCAACCGCCACCTTTGCCGCAAGCTCTGCCACGGCAAGACCATACGGCGAGGCCTTGCGCGCGCCGATGATGGAGAGCGCGGGTGTCGAAAGCACCTCGGGATTGCCGCGCACATAAAGCGTCTGGGGTACATCAGAAAGCTCCAAAACGGTCTCGGGATACAACGCATCACCTGGATGCAGCTCAAAGGTCCCCTCGGCCATCATTGGTCCCTCCTTCCCTGGTACATCGCCGCCTCGAGCACGTGATCCTGCGTCACTTGCTCGCTCTCGGCGACGTCTGCAATCGTGCGCGCAATGCGAACCAAGCGCACGATGCCGCGGCCCGTGAGATGCGTGCGTTTGGACAGACCGAGCACACACTTCTCCGCCGCATCATCGAGCTCAAAGGTCGAAACGACGCCGTCAATGGACCGTGTCTCGTCATCCTCGGCCTCGGCATCCGCATCGTCCATACGGGACTCGCGCCAGGCGCGAAAGGCGCGACCGCGCACAACGTAGTCACGTAACTCGGCCGACGACATACCCTCCGCGCCCTCGATAATCACCTGAGGGTCGGGACGGGTCACATCGATCATCATGTCGATACGGTCGGCCAAAGGACCGCGCAGTTTAGACCGATAGCGCTCGACCATCGCCGCCGAGCAGCGACACGGTACCTCGCGATCGCCCAAAAAGCCGCAGGGGCAGGGATTGCTCGCAGCCAGCAGCTGAAAGCGCGACGGGAAGGTAAAAGCCCCGTCGACGCGTACGATCCTCACGTAGCCGCGTTCGATAGGCTGACGCAGCGTCTGCAGCACACCCGTGGG
>CABUAL010000331.1 GCA_902489515.1 uncultured Collinsella sp.
ATTGGCACCCTCGACGCCCATCTCGTTTACCAACTCGCGCTCAAGAAGCCCACGCCGGTCGAGGAAGCCGATACCATCATCGACATCTTCGATAACACGCTGTTCGACGTTATCCCCGTCATCTACCGTCGTTTTGACGACTGGGTGCTGGGCGACAAGGCCGGTACCGTGCCGCCGCTGTGCCCGGCGTTCTTCCATCCCGGCAGCTGGATCGGCTCCGACCGCGACGGCAACCCCAACGTCACCGCCAAGGTGAGCCGCGAAGTCGCCGCCAAGTACTTCACTCACATGGTGCTCAAGCTCGAGGACAAGTGCCGCCGCATCGGCCACAACCTCACGCTCGAGGCCACCTACAGCAAGCCTTCTGCCGAGCTCATTAACCTGTGGAACCATCAGGTCGAGATGAGTCCTCGTTACACGGCCCGCGCCGAGCTGATCTCCGAGCACGAGCCGCATCGCGCCGTCATGCTCGTCATGGCCGACCGCCTGAACGCCACCGTGCGCCGCATCACCGACACCATGTACCACAGCGCCGACGAGTTCCTGGATGACCTGCGCGTCGTCCAGCGTTCGCTTGCTGCCTGCGGTGCCGTCCGTGCCGCCTACGGTCCGGTCCAAACCATCATCTGGCAGGTCGAGTCCTTCGGCTTCCATATGGTCGAGATGGAGTTCCGTCAGCACTCCGTGGTGCACGCCCGCGCCCTCAAGGATATCCACGAGAACGGTATCCATGGTGACCTGCAGCCCATGACGCGCGAGGTCATCGACACCTTCCGTGCCATCGGTTCCATCCAAAAGCGCTACGGCAAGAAGATGGCACACCGCTACATCATCTCGTTTACCAAGAGTGCCCAGCATGTGGCCGACGTCTTTGAGCTGGCCCACCTGTCCTTCGCACACGAGGAAGACGTTCCCGAGCTCGACGTGATCCCGCTGTTCGAGCAGCTCGAGGACCTCGAGGGCTGCGTTGACGTGCTCGACCAGATGCTTACGCTGCCCGTGGTGCAAAAGCGCCTTGCCCAGACCAACCGCCGCATGGAGGTCATGCTGGGCTATTCCGACTCTTCCAAGGATGCCGGTCCTACCACGGCCATGCTCGCGCTGCACTCCGCGCAGGAGCGCATCGCCAAGTGGGCAGAGAAGAACGATATCGACCTGGTGCTCATGCACGGTCGCGGCGGTGCCGTGGGCCGTGGCGGCGGCCCGGCCAACAAGGCCGTGCTGGCGCAGCCCAAGGGTTCGGTCAACTGCTTCTTTAAGCTCACCGAGCAGGGCGAAGTCATCTTTGCCCGTTACGGCAACCGCACGCTGGCTCAGCGCCATGTTGAGTCCGTTGCCGCCGCAACGCTTTTGCAGTCGGCCCCGAGTGTCGAGAAGACCAACACCGAGACCACGCAGAAGTTCTGGGATATGGCCGAGAAGCTCAACACTGCAAGCCACGAACGCTATCTGGACCTGCTGAACACCGAGGACTTTACACCGTGGTTCTCGACCGTGACGCCGCTGACCGAGGTCGGTCTGCTGCCGATCGGCTCTACGTACACGGACGGTGCAGCCGAGCACGCGACGGCGC
>CABUAL010000332.1 GCA_902489515.1 uncultured Collinsella sp.
GGAGGACGATTGCCGCGGATCTCAGCGGCGATCTGACCGACCTGCTGCTTGTTGATACCCTTGACGTTCACGTGGGTGTTGTCGGGAACCTCGAAGGTGATGCCCTCGGGAGCCTCGACGATCACGGGGTGCGAGAAGCCCAGGGAGAACTCGAGGTTCTTGCCCTTCTGCTGCACGCGGTAACCGACGCCGGCGAGCTCGAGCTTCTTCTCGAAGCCCTCGGAAACGCCAACAACCATGTTGTGGATGAGGGCGCGGGTGAGGCCGTGGCGGGCACGGGTCTCACGCTCGTCGTCGGGACGGGAAACGGTGAGGACGTTGTCCTCGACGTTGATAGCGAGCTTCTCAAAGACATCGAGCTCGAGCTGGCCCTTGGGGCCCTTGACGACAACGTTGTTGCCGTTGACTGCCACTTCGACTCCGGCGGGAATCTGGACAGGCTTATTACCGATACGAGACACGGTGATCTCCTTTCCTTCTACCTACCGAGCGAATTACCAGACGTAAGCGATGATCTCGCCGCCGACGTTGTGCTTGCGAGCATCGCGGTCGGTCATGACGCCATGGCTGGTGGAAATAATGGCGGTACCAAGGCCACCGCGGACGCGGGGCATGTCGGCAACGCCGGTGTACTTACGCAGGCCCGGCTTGGAAATGCGGCGGATGCCGTTGATGACCTTAGCCTTCTTGGGACCATACTTAAGCGTGATGTGCAGAGTCTTCTGGGGAACGGTGTCCTCGACATCGTAGCCCTCGATGTAGCCCTCCTCGTGCAGAACACGAGCGATCTCGACGAGCTTCTTGCTGCTCGGCATGGAGACCGTGGCCTTGTTCACAGAGTTAGCGTTACGGATGCGCGTAAGCATATCTGCGATCGGGTCTGTAAGGTTCATACAGATTCTCCTTCGTTCTTGATGAACACGTGCTCTTGGTTCTTCGCCGCCCTTAACGGCAAAGCCTTTTTAGCGCGTTTTCCCTGTTCCAAACTGATGCTTGAAACGCTGGTAGTGACTTACCAGCTGGCCTTCTTAACGCCGGGAAGCTCGCCCTTGAGTGCAAGCTCGCGGAAGCAGACACGGCACAGGCCGAACTTGCGGTACACAGAGTGCGGACGGCCGCAGCGCTGGCAGCGCGTGTACTCACGAGTAGAGAACTTCTGCTTGCGATTGCACTTGACGATCATCGATGTCTTAGCCACTTATATCCTCCTCACATAGAGTATTGTTCGCCCCAAGCGCCGCCCCCTTGTGGGAACGGCGCTTATAGGGCAGGTGAACCTATTTCTTGAACGGGAAACCGAAGGCGTCCAGAAGGGCCTTGGCCTCCTCATCGGTATTGGCGGTGGTCACGAAAGTGATGTCCATACCGCGCTGGTGATCGACGGAGTCGAAGTCGATCTCGGGGAAGATGAGCTGCTCGGTGACGCCCATGGAGAAGTTACCACGGCCGTCGAAGCTCTTGGCGGAGATGCCGCGGAAGTCGCGGATACGGGGGATCGCGACGGAGGTCAGACGATCGAAGAACTCCCACATACGGTCGCCACGCAGGGGTGGC
>CABUAL010000333.1 GCA_902489515.1 uncultured Collinsella sp.
CAGGTCGACGTCGCCGTTGGCAACGGCCCAACTCAGTGCCACAAGCTAACAGCAGGGGCCCGCTCGGAACTCATGACCGAACGGGCCCCTTCATAGATTTTGGAATAAAAGGGCGCCGCGGATGGAGTTCCGCGGCGCCCAAGCCACACGCTAACAGCTTTAAGGAGTCAAAGCTGGTTTAGCCAAAGAAGCGCTTGATCTCAATCTCGGCGTTCTCCAGGCAGTCGGAGCCGTGGATCACGTTGGCGTTGACATCGACGGCAAAGTCGCCGCGGATGGTACCAGGAGCAGCGTCAAGCGGATTAGTAGCGCCCATGAGGGTGCGCATCTTAGCAACAGCGGAGAGACCGGAAACGACCATCTTGACGACCGGACCGCTCGTCATAAAGTCGCAAAGACCGCCAAAAAAGGGCTTGTCGGCCAGGTGAGCGTAGTGCTCCTCGACGGTAGCGCGCTCGAGCATGGTCATCTCCATGCGCTCGATGACAAGGCCGCTGCGCTCGATGCGAGCAACAATCTCGCCAATCTTGCGATCGCGCACGGCGTCGGGCTTAATCATGATGAAGGTCTTCTCGATAGCCATAAGGTAGCCTTTCAAGTAGGTTCGCGCGTGCCCAAGTCCCATTCCGGCACCCGCCTGGACTGCATCGTAACAGAGTTTTAGCTGCAGTTAAACAAAAAGCTGTTTATTGAATCGCTACAATTTATTGAAGCGTTCCATATGTGTCACTTCTGTTTCGAAGCCCGCTTAGAGTACCATCCGCTCCGCCACCAACTGCACCGAACCGAGCAGACGGTCGGTTGCCGCCCGTGAACGTACCCCCTTCACAACCTGCCCAAAGGTCCTACAGAAGTTCTCGACAAGCCCCTCCCCTATGGCAACAAAATACGGACGCCCGCATCGACAAGCGCCCGTAAAAGCAAAACGGTTTATCAGCAAATGGCCGAAATGGCTCCCGCCAGGCCCTTAGTTTGCGCCACGGCCCATCTCGACGACCTTGGTCAGCGATCCAAACGCGCCTTCATCGGCAGCAAGCTGTCCCTCGGCGCGCTCCAGCTGCACGGCAACGGCGGCAGGAGCAGTACCGCCCTCGGTCGCACGCGCGGCGACAATCGACGGGATGTCGAGTGCCTCGGTAATATCGTGCTCAAAGAGCGGGCTTGCTTCCTGAAACACCTCAAACGGCAGATCCTCAAGATTGCAACCGCGCTTCTCGCACATCAGGACCAGGTGACCCACCACGGCGTGTGCCTCGCGGAACGGCAGGCCGCGCTTTGCCAGGTAATCGGCAACGTCGGTGGCCGCCAGGTGACCAACGCCGCACTCGCGCGCCATGGCATCCTCGTTGACGGTCCAGGTCGAGATCATGCCGGCCATAACGGACAGACACTGCATGAGGGTATGGGCGGTATCGAGCGCGCCCTCCTTATCCTCCTGCAGATCCTTGTTATAGGCGAGCGGCAGGCCCTTCATGGTCACGAGCAGCTGCAGGCCTGCCGTTCCGCGAGGCACACGCCGTGGTGGGTCACCTGGTC
>CABUAL010000334.1 GCA_902489515.1 uncultured Collinsella sp.
GGGCCGTCAGCGAGATCTCGGGCACCAGCACGCAGGCCGAACGGCCGGCCGCCAGCACGCGCTCAATCGCCGAAAGGTAAACCTCGGTTTTGCCGGAGCCGGTGACGCCGTCGACAAGGACCACGTCTCCGTGGGCGTCAAGACGGGCGCGCTCAATCTGCGCGAGCGCCTGCTGCTGGCCGTTGGTAAGTGCGACCGGCGCCTTGCCGCTTGCCGAGGACAGCGTGGTCTGCTCGCTGCATCCACGCCACGCACGTCGCTCCTCCACCACCACGACGCCGCGTTTTTCGAGCGCCTTGATGGTCGCCGACATACTGTTATAAAGCAGGTTGAGGTCGCGCGTCGTGACCGGCCCGCACTGGAGCGCCTCGATGAGCTGACGCTGGCGAACTGCGGTCTTGGGCGGCGTATAGTCGAAGCCCTCGGGCGTAAGCATGACCCAGCGGTTTTGGATGGGTTTAACGGCGGGGCGCTCAACGGTCCACACGCCATCATCGCCCTTGACCATGCGCGGGCTTCCACCCGGGGGCAAGAACAAACGCAGGCACTCGGAAAGGGTTGCGACATATTCGCGGCTCATCCAACGCGCGATGCGGGCGGCCTCGGCACTAAAGAGCGGTTTGCTGAGAATCGCCTCGACGGGCTTAATGCGCGCAGGATCGAAGGCGTTGTTGCCTTGCAGGTCGCCCAGCTCGGGCGCAATATAGACGATATAGCCCGCGGCGGCACGGTTACCAAAGTGGACCAGGACCGTGGATCCGATCTGCGCCTCGTTGGCAAGAGTTTCCGGGATGCCGTAGGCGAATGGCTCGGACAGCGCACGCGTCGGAATGTCCAGGACTACGCTCGCGTAGGCGGCGATGGGCTCAGGTACAGGCTCGGGCGTGGCCGGAGCCTGCTCCGGTTCCGGCGAACCAAACAGCGACAGTTGCTCGGCCATGGCCCCAGCACCTCCCATCCCATTCGTCTACAGAAACAAGAGCCCCGCTCGGGTGAACGGGGCTCGGATACGTGCGTTTACGCGGCTGCTACAGCGCCATCGTGCGGGCGCGGTCGATGCGCGCCAGGCAGTCGTCGCGGCCGACGAGCGCCATGGTCTCGCCCAGCGGAGGGCTCACCATGTTGCCGCAGACGGCGACGCGCACAGCCTGGAACACCACGCGCTTCTTGAGGTCCATCTGCTCGGGCAGCGGCTCAAGCGCGGCGTCAATGTTGGCAGCCGTCCACTCGTCCACGCCCTCGAGCGCGGCCTTGGCTGCGTCCAAAATGGCACCCATACCCTCCTTGGCCAGGCCCTTATTGACGGATTTCTCGTCATACTCGAGCGTCTCGGCCGTAGCAAAGATGGGCGCGGCGACGGTCACAGCGTCGGCCGGCATCTTGGTGCGCGGCCTGACGATGGCGGCAAGCGCGTCGATCCAATCCTCGCCGTACTCGACATTACCCTCGATGAGACCCGCCTCATGCAACTCGGGGACCATGATCTCGTCGGCAAACTGAGCGTCGGACATAC